>DAISKM010000209.1:0-6397 GCA_036820945.1 Pseudolabrys sp. | reverse complement strand
CGTCCATCGTCTCGGCGAGGCCGCCGAACTTGCCGATGTCGAGATAGACCCAGCGGACGTCGTCTTCCTCGCTCTTCTTGGAAACGAGGACGACCTCGGCCTCGATGGTGCCGGCATTGCCGACCATGCCGCGGCCCGGCTCGATGATCGTCTCCGGGATGCGGTTGCCGAAGTGCTTGCGCAGCGCCTTGAAGATCGCCGTGCCGTAGGTTTTCACCGAGGGCACGTTCTTCAGGTACTTGGTCGGGAAGCCACCGCCGAGGTTGACCATGGTGAGATTGATGCCGCGCTCGCCGCATTCCCGAAATACAGCCGCTGCCGATGCGAGGGCGCGGTCCCAGGCATGCTGGTTGCGCTGCTGGGAGCCGACATGGAACGACACACCCACGGGCTCGAGACCCGCTTTGAGGGCGTGCTCCAGTACATCGACGGCCATGGCCGGCTCGCAGCCAAACTTGCGTGACAGCGGCCATTCCGCTCCGACGCAGTCGGACAGGATGCGGCAAAACACGCGGCTGCCAGGGGCGGCCCGGGCGATCTTGTCGACCTCGGCCTTGCAGTCGACGGCATAGAGGCGAACGCCAAGCACGTAGGCGCGCGCGATGTCGCGCTCCTTCTTGATGGTGTTGCCATAGGAGATCCGATCGGGCGTGGCACCGGCCGCCAGCACCATCTCGATCTCGGGGATCGACGCGGTGTCGAAGCACGACCCGAGCTTTGCCAAAACGGTCAGAACCTCCGGCGCTGGGTTTGCCTTGACGGCGTAAAACACGCGCGTGTCAGGCAACGCCTTGGCGAAGGCATTGTAGTTGTCACGGATGACGTCCAGATCGACGACCAGGCAAGGGCCTTCGTCTTTTCGTTTACGTAGAAACTCGCGGATGCGCTCAGTCATTGGCGCTATTCCCCACGGCTTAAGGCCTCTTCGGGCCCTTATGTCGCGGCTTTTGAGCTTGCCGCCTGCGCGCGATGGGGACGCGCCGACGCCTGCACTCTCCTGCCGCTCAACTGCCTTGGATTGGATGGGGGGATCCCCGTCCGCACGGCCGGCAAAGATGAACAAGCCTCTTCGGTGACCCGCGCCGGTGGTGGAGACCGGCAGAGACCAAGGAAGCCCGATCGTCGTTGCTTTAAGCCGCGTCCCCTGCTGAGAGCAGAGTGCGCCGGTTTCGCCTCCGGCTGCCGGTCAGATTTCTTGGAGAGGTTGGCTCTTCTCTCCAGGCGGCTGGCCGGCCTCTTGTCCGGCTACCTACCGACCGACACACGGCCACAGGCACGTGCGAAATTGGGCACTATCGAAATAACATTTTTTGCGCGTTGTGCAAGAGAATTAGTACGTCGCGTGAAAAACTTTCTTAACTTTCTGTTTCGGCGATCGACGACGCGCGCTCATCCGCGAGTGGTGAACGGTTCGATGCGGTGCGCGGCGCGGATGAACTGCACCATGACGGCAAGGCCGCAGAGCACGAACACGACGTCGAGCACCCGTGCGCCTAAGCTGCCGAGGTCGAACAACGTTGCGATGGCCCATGAACCTGCAAACGCTGCGCCGAACACCTCGGCGCCGATCAGGATGGCAGCGCTGACGACCGTGGTGACGTTGAGCCAGTTGATTTGGTTTCCCTGGGCCATGCGGAGCTCCTTTTTGCGAGACGCAATGTCGTCGAAACCCGTTGACAGATCAAGTCCATAGAGCCAGCGCCACTGCCGCCGCCTGTCGCATGGACGTCGGACTTGATCGCTGGCAGCGATGAGCGTCGATATCGGCAAAACGCGCCGGCCTGTTCCCACACAGAGGCCTCGCCAACGGACCGATCTCCAACTAGATGGACGGGATGACACACCCGCCAGCTTCCCCCCACGTCTCCAACCCGCTGCTGACGAAATGGGCCGACCCCTTCGAACTCCCGCCGTTCTCGTCGATCAAGCCTGACCACTTCCGCGCCGCCTTCGACCGGGCACTGGCCGATCATCGGGCTGAGATGGATGCGATTGCCGGACACCCGGCGGAGCCCAGTTTCGACAACACCATAGCGGCGCTGGAAGCCAGCGGCCGCGAGCTGGAGCGTGTGGCCAACCTGTTCTTCGTGCTTGCGGGCGCCGATACGTCCGACGAGGTCGAAGCCGTTGAGCGCGATATCTCGCCGCTGCTCGCCCGCCATAACAATGCGCTCTATCTCAATCCTGCCCTTTATTCCCGTATTGCGGACCTATATCGGCAGCGCCATGAGCTTGGTCTGGACGCCGAACAGGCACGGGTGCTCGAGCGCTACCACACCCGGTTTGTGCGCGCCGGGGCGGCGCTCGAGAAGCCCGCGCAGGACCGGCTGGCGGCTATAAACGAGCAGCTGGCAACCCTCGGGACCCGGTTCGGACAGAACGTACTCGCCGACGAGAAGTCCTTCGCGATGCTGCTGGACGAAGGCGATCTCGGCGGGTTGCCCGATTTCGCTCGCACAGCCGCCCGAGCGGCTGCCGAGGAGCGGGGGGAGCCGGACAAGTATGCGATCACGCTGGCGCGCTCGTCAGTGGAGACCTTCCTGCAGTTTTCGTCCCGACGGGATCTGCGCGAGAAGGCATTCCAGGCCTGGATCAGGCGCGGCGAAAACGGAGGAGCAACGGACAATCGGTCCCTGATCGCCGAGATGGTTGCTCTGAGGGCCGAGCGCGCGAAGCTGCTCGGCTTTGCGACGTTCTCCGACTACCGGCTTGACGATCAGATGGCCAAAACCGCGGCGGCCGCGCGCGGTCTGCTGGATGAGGTGTGGGGTCGCGCGCGAAGGAAAGCCGGCGCCGAGCGCGACGAACTGCAGGCGTTGATCACGCGAGAGGGAGGCAACTTCCCACTGGCCGCGCACGACTGGCGTTATTATGCGGAGAAGCTGCGCAAGGCGAAGTTCGATCTCGATGAGGCCGAGATCAAGCCCTATCTCCAGCTCGAGAAGATGATCGAGGCCGCTTTCGAAACTGCCGGCCGTCTGTTCGGCCTGTCGTTCAAACCGGCCAACGTTCCGCTCTATCATCCAGATGCGCGCGCATGGGAGGTGACGGATTCACAGGGCCGTCACGTGGCGCTCTTCATCGGCGATTATTTCGCCCGAACGTCCAAGCACAGCGGTGCCTGGTCGACGTCATTGCGCGATCAGGAGAAGCTTTCCGGCGATATACGCCCGATCATCGTGAACGTTTGCAATTTCTCGAAACCATCGGCGGGGGAACCCGCGCTGCTGTCCTTCGATGACGCGCGCACCCTGTTCCACGAATTCGGCCACGCGCTGCACGGGATGCTGTCGAACGTAACGTATCCCTTGCTTGCGGGGACCGCGGTGTCGAGCGACTTCGTCGAACTGCCTTCGCAGCTTTACGAGCATTGGCTGGAAGTGCCGGAGATACTGCAGGAGTACGCCCGTCACTGCCGCACCGGGGAGCCGATGCCCAAGGGGCTGCTTAAGCGTCTGCTCGAGACCCGCACCTTCAACCAAGGCTTCGCCACTGTGGAATACACCGCGTGCGCTCTCGTCGATCTCGACCTGCATTCACTGCCTGATGCCACCGGGCTCGACGTCTCTGACTTCGAACGTAAGGACCTAGACCGCATCGCTATGCCGGCAGAAATCGTCATGCGTCATCGGTTGCCGCATTTTCAGCATTTGTTCTCAGGAGGGGGCTATGCGGCGGGGTATTACTCTTACATGTGGTCGGAAGTGCTCGATGCCGATGCGTTTGCGGCGTTCGAAGAGACAGGCAACGCGTTCGATCCGGCGACAGCGAAGCGTTTGCGCGATTATATCTACGCCGCCGGAAATCTGCGCGAACCGGCAGAAGCCTATAAATCCTTCCGCGGCCGGTTGCCGACCGTGGATGCGCTGTTGAAGAAGCGCGGCCTGGCCGACGTCGCCTCTACATGACTCTCCACTCCGCCGGACACCGCCGTGGCGTGGTGGCCGCCCCGCACGCGGCCGCGGTTGAGGATGGCCGAGCGGTCCTCAGTGAAGGTGGCAACGCGCTTGAGGCAATGCTCGCGATGGCGGCGAGCATTCCGGCTGGCTATCCGCACATGAACCACGTAGGAGGAGATGCTTTCTGGCTGATCCGCGAGCCCTCCGGCCGCGTGCGGGCGCTGATGGGAGCGGGACGAGCCGGCGCCAAAGCCACGCCGCAATTTTATCGGGACGTGGTCCAAGACGAGATCCCGGCACGCGGCCCACTTGCCGCGCTCACCGTTCCGGGCGCGATTGCCACATGGATGCTGGCGCACGAGGCGGCGAGGGCTCAGGGTGGGAAGCTGCCGCTTCCGATGTTGCTCGCGCCCGCCATCGATCACGCACGCAATGGCTACACGGTCACGCGCAGTCAGGCCCGGCTGACGGCAGAAAAACTGCCGGAAATGGACAAGGCGGTCGGCTTCAAAAAGGCTTTCCTGCTCGACGGCAAGCCGCCGGATGCCGGCGCGCGACTCAGGCAGACGGAATTTGCCAAAACCCTCGATCATCTCGCGCATGCGGGCCTCGACGATTTTTATCGCGGCGATGTCGGTCGGGAGATTGCCGGCGATCTCGAACGCATCGGCAGCCCGGTGACGCGCGCCGATCTTGAAAACTATCGAGCAACCGTCGAGGAGCCGCTCAGCGTCCAGACTAGCGCGGGTACGCTCTACAATTCGCCTCCGCCGACGCAGGGCCTGGCATCGCTGATGATTCTGGCGATGTTCGATCGGCTGCGGGTCGCGGAGGCAGACGGCTTCGAACATATCCACGGGCTCACCGAAGCAACCAAGCGGGCCTTCCGCGTTCGTGACCGCGTGATCACCGACCCCGATCGGATGACCGACACCGCTGATCGATATCTGTCGCCTGCATTCCTCGATACCGAAAGAGCAAAGATCGATCCACGCAAAGCGGCGCGTTGGCCGACGCCCTATGGCGAAGGCGACACCATCTGGATGGGTGCGGCCGATGCGAGCGGCCTCGTTGTGTCCTTCATCCAGTCGCTCTATTGGGAATTCGGCTCCGGCTGCGTGCTGCCGGCGACCGGCATCTTGATGCAGAACCGGGGCGCCAGTTTCTCGCTCGACCCGAAGGCCCTCAACGTGCTGGCGCCCGGCCGACGACCATTCCATACGCTCAATCCCGCCCTCGCCGTGCTCAATGACGGGCGCGTGATCGCGTACGGCGCCATGGGTGGCGACGGCCAGCCGCAAAGCCAGGCGGCCGTATTCACACGCTATGTCGCGTTTCGCCAGCCGCTCGAGAAGGCGCTCGATGCGCCACGGTGGCTGCTCGGCCGCACCTGGGGTTCGACGCACACTAAGTTACGGATGGAGTCGCGATTCGCGGGTAATTTGATCGATCGCCTGCTTTCGGCTGGCCACGACATCGCAGTTCTGGATGAGGCCTATTCCGACACGATGGGTCATTCCGGTATTGTCGTGTTGCATGCCAGCCGAAGCCTGGAAGGCGGACACGATCCGCGCGCCGACGGCGGGGCAGCAGGCGTCTAGATGCTGCCGTTGGTGATCGCTTGCACAGTTTCTCCGCGACTCTCAGATACTGGCCAGCGAGAACGGTAACGATTGTCACACTGTAACAATATTGCGCGCCACCTTTGTGCCGCACTCCGTGTTAAGGTACCACGCATGACCGCTTCATTCCGAGCCATCGCGGCCATTTTTCTCGGTCTTGCAATCGCCGCTCCGGCACACGCGCATCCGCATGTCTGGGTCACGATGCACACCGATCTCGTCTATGCGCCTGACGGCAGCATCACCGGTATTCGTCACGCCTGGTCTTTCGACGACATGTTCTCGACTTTCGCCACGCAAGGGCTGGACAGCAAGGAGAAAGGCAAGTTTACCCGCGAAGAGCTTGCCCCACTGGCCAAGGTCAACGTCGAATCGCTCAAGGAATTCGACTACTTCACCTACGCAACCGCCGACGGCAAGAAGACGGAGCTGACCGATCCCGCGCCGGACTACTGGCTCGACTACAATGATCAGGTTCTTACGCTGAATTTCACTTTGCCGTTCAAGAAGCCGGTGAAGGCAAAAGAGCTAAAGATCGAAATCTACGATCCAACGATCTTCGTGGACTTCTCCTTCGAGAAAACAAATCCAGCCAAGCTGGTCGGTGCGCCGAAATGCAAGCTCGACGTGCACCTCCCGCGCGAAATGACCTTTGCTGAAGGCAAGAAACTGAGCGAAATCCCGGCCGATCAAAAGAACACGACCATGGCCTGGGGCGCACAGTTCGCGAACAAGCTCGTGGTGCACTGTCCTTGACGCTGATGCCGCGATCCCGCGTTGCGCGAAGCATTTTGCTGCCGATCTGCATTCTGTTCTTTCTCGCCGTGATTGATGCGACTTTGGCACAGCCGTTCGGCGTGCCGCGCGGTACACCAT
>DAISKM010000208.1:0-6436 GCA_036820945.1 Pseudolabrys sp. | reverse complement strand
GGTCGCCGAACCGCTGACGTCGCCACGCTAGCTCCGAATAGCAAAAACGCACGCAGAATTGCCCCTCTACAGCTGCAACCTATGGCCGCATGTACAGCATCGGAGGTATTGGGTTAGGTGGGAAGCCCAACTACCGGAATCGTCCGCTGCGTTGCATTTTAGCCACTCGGCGTCCACTAGGTTTCGGGTTCGGATCACAGTCTGGCGCAGGAGAAGACCGTGAAATCATAGTGTCTTGAATACAATCATCGTTTTTTAACGTCCTACGAGAGCACGCGCGTGCACGATGCGGACATCAACATAATTTCTAACACCATCACCAATCGCAGATTGCTTTCGGCCGAATTTCGCATCCTTTATCGGCGGGATGATTTCCAGACGCGACGTCGGAGTTTTCGGCTCCAGAAACCCCATGGCGATCCAATCGCCATTTCGAAGTCGATCGCGCAAATATGCGTGCCCGGCATTGCGATCGACCTGGTATTCAACAATACCGAGAATACCCCACAGGATCAGATGAGTGTTGTCGGGCGTAGAGCCACGCGAGACCGGTTTGCTGAAGCCCCAGAGTTCGGCAATGGAATAGCCATTCCCCCAGATCTCGACTAGATCGATCCCCGTTTCACTCACCGAATTATTTCGTCGCACATTCAAATGGATTTCCACTTCTGGCCCGGCTGCGCGGACCCAAGCCAGCTTAAATAGCTCGCCGCGTCCGGTTCCCCTTCTTCCGGCGCCCAGTCACAAAATTCGTTTGGCCAGTAAGGCCCAGGTTTGACCTCAATGACCACAGTATCAGGGGTGCGCACGAAGCATGTGTGCCGTGTCGCCACCGCTATCTGTATGACCGGTGTCCTCGTATCCAGTTGAATACGACCTTGAACGACGCCAACCTCGTCGAAGGTCAGAACATCGATGCAACCTCGCTGCAGGGTCAGAAATTCCCATTGTTGACTGTGCTGATGTGGCCGCACATATGCGCCCGGTTGAGCTGCAATCAACAACCGTTGCACCTGGTCTTCCGGACCAGCGTGCAGCAAGAGGTGCGAGCGTCTCCGTGGCGCAATGTGAGCTTCCTCGATTAGCCGGCTTAGCCGCGTCGCATCGACGAGATCAAATTCATGGCGAAGCGCTTCGGCATGTGTCATAAAAAATTTCGGATATGATAAAGTGAAGTTGGCGTTTACGCCGGCACGCATGTCGTATAGCGGAACATTCTAACGGGGACAATGCTAACTACGCAGACCGCCAGCTTATATGTTGCGCGCCGAAATTTCTCCATGACGGCACACGTCCGCAATGGGCAGTTCCGCTTCGGCCAGGCGAGCCGTCGGATCGTCACAACCGAATATTCCAGCACCCGGATGAGGTGCGAAATCGAAGCTCTTTATTCCGGCTTGCCGGGGCCCGCTTTGTCGTCAAAACTTCCATTCAGAACGACGTAAATTCACGCGCATGGACCCTGCAGCCTTGGGACTAAGCCTGGCATCATTTATCGTCGCCGCAGCAATCAGCTTTGGACTGTTGTTGTGGCTAAAGCCCTTGCTTGCGCGCTATGCGCTCGCGAAGCCGAACGCGCGTTCGTCGCACAAAGAACCGACGCCGCAAGGCGGTGGTCTGGCCGTCGTGGCGGCTGCTATCATCGTGGCTGCTCCCGTCGAATTTTTTTCCCTGCCTCAAATGGATGGGCCACTGCAACTGCAGCTTACAGTCCTCTTGGCATCTGCCGTCAGCCTCGCCCTGGTTGGCGTAATAGACGATGTGCGTTCGCTTGGGGCCCTCCCCCGCCTCGTGCTGCAGACTGCGGCGGTTGCCGCCGTCATCGCCACTCTTCCACATGAGATGCGCATTATACCCGGCGTCCCTTGGTGGTCGGACCGCGCGCTGGCGCTAGTGGGAGGCGTTTGGCTGATCAATCTCGTCAATTTCATGGATGGCATCGACTGGATGACGGTCGCCGAAATCGTGCCCATTACAGCGGGCCTCGCCCTGTTCGGCCTGGCGGGCGCGCTTCCTGCATACGCAACTCTGGTTGCAGTCGTGCTTTGCGGCGCGATGATCGGCTTTGCGCCGTTCAACCGACCCGTTGCCAAATTATTTCTCGGCGATGTCGGCAGTTTGCCAATCGGGCTGTTGTTAGGCTGGCTGCTGGCGGTGTTGGCGAGCAACACCCATCTTGTGGCCGCAATATTATTACCGCTTTACTACCTGGCGGATGCGACCATCACATTGGTGCGGCGACTCATGAAGGGCGAGCCGCTCACACAGGCGCATCGGAGTCATTTTTATCAGCAGGCGCTCGACAACGGATTCAGTGTCTACCAAATCGTGACTTGCGTATTTGTCTTGAACGCTATCCTTGTCGGACTGGCTGCGATAGCTGTTTTGAATCGTTCAGCGATCGTTGAAGCGACGGTTCTTGCAGTCGGCGCCATCCTCGTCGGCGGGTTGCTTAAAGCGTTTGCGAGCCCCCGAACTCGGTGACGATCGTACACTTGGCCGCGACCGCATGCTTGGTAGCTGTAGCAATGTGGATTTCGGTTTAGCGTTACGATCCAGTCGTCGCAGTCAAAGACGCATCCCGCTGCAACGCAAGATCACACATGGATGCATATGTGGTCCCGGCCGGCGCGTGCCGAGCAATGGCATCAAGAACTTGCTCGAGACGCCGTATGCCGCGCGGCACGTCGGCACCCAGGTTGTGCGGGTGCAGCCAAAAGTGCAGCACCCCTCCCCGTTCGATCCGGCGCGCTTCAGTGGCGATTCGAACCAAATGCAGTTTCCAAAGATTCTCTGGCAGGTACACCCGAACAAACAGCGTCGACGGACTGCGGCCGGCAGAAAACGTGCCGCCGCGCGCGCGCCATGGTGTTAGGGCATCCATCATTCGAAGGCCGCGCACGATGGGATGATGAGCATGGCGTGTGAGTTGATGGTACCAGGCGCTTTCATTATCGCGCCAAGCACTTATCCCCTGAGCGCGATAGAGGGAAAGAAACGCGACCTGATTTCTCGGAAACACTAGGCTCGTCGGCGTAATACCGAAGCGTTCGCGAAATAGCGCGAGCGTCGTAGCATGATCTGCGGCCGCGTCCATCTGCATGACGCCGAGCTCTCCGAGATAGAGGTGCGAAAACGTATGTGTCCCAAGCTCCTGCCCCTCTGTTTGCGCTATGCTCGCAACCAACTCCGGCGCGAAATGAAGCACCCCATCAGGATCGAGATCGGCGTAGCGTGGACTAATGGCGAGCCGCATGTCGACATAACGAGGCGGCGCGGGGGCGCGGCGATAATATTCATCCCAATTTTGGCACGCCAACGCGCCTACGGTTGCCCAGGTCGCGCGTACGCCGCGCTTCGTAAACAGCTGTAACAGCTGTGGTACAGCTTCGCGCGCGCCCTCAAGGTTCTTTCGGTAGAGGTCGCGATCAAGCCCCAATAGATCGTGCATACCCCAGCGCAGCTCGAAATCCAGCGACCAGACGACCTTGGGCGGTACGTCGGCATTCATCTCGTGGCGATCGCAACAAGATGGCCAGCAAATGGCGTCGTCCATGGCATGGCGCAGATCGCATCGTCGATGGGCTCCAGCGTTGGCGCGACCATCCGGGCCACGCGTTCGCTGATTTTGTAGAGAATGCGCATCGGGCCGAGCAAGACACCACGTTGCTCGACGGCGGAAAACCCAACGTTGCGAATTTCGCGGTCGAGCTCGACTGGAGTCACAAACTCGCAATGCGGCCGCTCGGTAGCGCTTGCCTTCATCATCCGCTGCAGCGAATAGTGAAGGTAGAACCCATCAAGAGCGTATCGATTCACCATGGTCAGAAACATAGTGCCACCCGGGCGAAGTACGCGGCGCAACTCGCGCAGTGCCTGCTGAACATCCGACTGGTCAAGATAGCGCAAGACTTCAATGCAGATCACAAGATCGAAGCTCTCATCTGGATAGGGAAGTTCAGTCGCCACACCGGAAACTATCGGAGCGCCCGGATTTTTGTTGATGGCGACTGTGCGCATCGCCTCCGCCGGCTCCAGCCCACTCGCCTTGAACCCGAGTTCGTTTGCGCGGCGGATGTATTCTCCCGTTCCGCAGCCGACATCCAGAATGCGCGCGCCGGGCTGCTGCTCCTTAAGCACCGCGTCCAACAGGACGTCTATTTTGTGGCGGCCGTACGAAAATGCATTGGCAAAGCGGCTCCTTGCCATTTCATCGTACCAATCCACAAACTGCTTCGCCTCAACATGATGGTGTTCGATGGCCAGCTTCCGCACCGCAAGCCGTTCGCCTTCGTCACTCATCAATTAGCCTCCGCCTGAACAAGGCATAGTACTCCTTCAAACAAACACTCTGAAAGACGGTCGGGGCAACACAGGGCACGTCCTATGGTGAAGCCCATGACATTGCAACAGCGCTCATCCATCGTTGTGAAAATAGGCCCGTTGAGTGAGGCAGCCGGCTACAACTCCCAATCTGTGGGCGGGCCAGTGAGTGCTTCAAGCGGTCGACGTTGAGCCATACGACGATATCTTTTTACCTGAAGGTGGCTACGACACAGCTGCGCGATGCCTCCATCCAGCAGCCCCATCCGATAAAATCGTCGAGTGTCGCTCATTAAGCTGGCAATATCGCGGTGGCGGATATGCATGATCAGAGTCTTCGTTGCGAGATATTGTCCAACCTTTCGGTATCGGCTCAAGTATTCCGTTCGTTCCCTGAAATAGGATGTGAGATCGCGTCCTGCGGTCGTCCATTGATTCGACAATCCATCAACCGACCACGTTTTCTCCCAAAGTACGTCCCGGAGGGCTCGCGCCGCCCCGAGACGCGATAACCGAATCAGAAACTCACGATCTTCGGTCCGTCGAAGCTCAGAACAGAATCCGCCGATCCTGCGCGCGTGCTCGGTGCGCACAGTAATGCTTGTGCATTCAACACCCACGAGATCGCAAATCATGCTCCATTCGAATGCGGGAGATGTCAGTTTGACATCAGGCAACAGGGCCGGAGCCGTGCTCCCATCTTTGTACTCCTTGCGGGCCGAAGACAGCGTACAGATCACATCGGGCTCGCGGTCAAACACCGCCAACGGAACCGATAACCTTTCTTTAAGGTAGATGTCGTCCGAATCCAAAAACGCCAGCACGGGTGCTGCCGCCACGTTGATTCCGATATTGCGCGCAGCGCTGGGACCCTGGTTGTGCTCCGAACGCACGACGCGAATGCGGGCATCATCCAAAGTTGCGAGCCACTCTCGCGTGTTATCCGTTGATCCATCGTCGACGATGATTAACTCAAAGTCTGGCTCGTTTTGTGCGATCACGCTGGCGACGGCACGCGGCAGCGCCGCCGCGCGGTTGTGGGTCGGCAGGATGACCGTACAGCGGGGAACTTTCATCGAATCACCGAACGATGTCAGTCGTCGCCTGCAGGGCTAAGTCGCTGCTGCTTCATAAATTGCCTGCTTCGTAACGACAAAGTCGATACGCCGATCGAGCAGAGCCTGAGCGCATTCGCGCGGAGTATTTACGATCGGTTCCTCGTGAACGTTAAAGCTGGTGTTGACCAGCACAGGGATGCCTGTGGCCTTCTCGAAGGCCATGAGAATGTCGAAATAGAGTGGATTGGATTCGCGTACAATAGTCTGCGGTCGCGCCGATCCGTCCACATGCACTATGGCTGCGATACGGTCCCGCCAGTTTAGCCGCACATTGCAAGTAATGGTCATGAACCGGCACGCATAGGCATTGAGCTTGCTTACTTCAAAGACTTCGCTCGCTCGGTCGGCCGCAATGACCGGAGCGAAAGGCATAAATTCGGTGCGGTCGAGACGCGTGTTGAGCAGATCGTGCGTCTCGCGCCGTGCCGGATTGGCGAGGATAGAACGTGCTCCCAGTGCCCGCGGGCCGTATTCCATCCGGCCGGTATAGATCGCGCCGATTTCACCCGCCGCCAGTCGTTTCGCCGTCTGTTCGATCGGATCGCCGTTGAGCCTGCGTATGCCGGGAATGGCAGACAATGTGGCGTCTGCCGTGTCGGTATAATCGCGGCCAAGATAAACGTCCTTCAGCCGCCGCCGTTGTTTTAGCCAATGCGCCATGCCATCCCGCTGTAAAAGGTATACCAGCGAACCTCCGATCGGCAGTCCTTCATCTCCCATCGGCGGAAATACGAAGATTTCCTTGAAGTCAAGTTGTTCGGCGAGAGCGCGGGTTAGGCGAACGTTGGCAAAATCGCCGCCGGCGACGCCCATGATGACCTTGCCGTCGACGTCGGTGATGATGCTGTCGGCGGCGCGCTCCCAGACCAACGGCAGCGGCGTGCTGATCGACGGCGACAGGTGGCGCGCCTGCGTTTCCAGAACGAGCCTCGCCTTCGGGCCGGGCAGGTCATAGCTCTTCACGTGGTGTTCACCGTGCGTCCAACGGAATTGAT
>DAISKM010000207.1:1500-6456 GCA_036820945.1 Pseudolabrys sp. | reverse complement strand
AGGGCGCGCGGGTCGGCACAGTGCACGCGCTGCATAATTTTGGTGCCGGCGACATCATCGAGATCATGCCACTCGGAGGTGGCGAGCCATTGATGCTGCCATTCAACGAAACGACTGTGCCGAAGATCGATCTCGAAGCGAGACAAGTCGTAATTGTACCGCCTACCGAAATTGAAGCGCAGGACAACTGAGTATGTGGCGCGCGAACCCAATTCCGTTCATTCCCGCGCAAGCGGGAATCCACACTTTTGATAAATGGCATTTTGGCTTCTGGGTCCCCGCTTTCGCGGGGGCGAACGGGGACTGACGATGTGGCGTGCGAGCGTTTTGACCATTTTTCCCGAGATGTTTCCGGGGCCGCTGGCGCAAAGCCTCGCCGGCAAGGCACTTGCTTCGGGAGTCTGGTCGCTCGACACCGTCGACATACGCGCGCATGCCCCCGACAAGCACCGCACTGTCGATGATACGCCGGCGGGCGGCGGACCCGGCATGGTCATGAAGGCGGACGTGCTGGCGCGCGCGCTTGATTCCGTTCCGCACGACACGAGGCCGCGCCTGCTGATGAGTCCACGTGGCACGCGCCTTACCCAATATCGTATCGCAGAGCTCGCGCGCGGGCTGGGAGCCGTCGTCGTCTGCGCCCGTTTTGAGGGTATCGACGAACGGCTCATCAAGGCGCGCAGAATGGAGGAAGTCTCGCTCGGCGATTTCGTGCTCTCGGGCGGCGAGATCGCCGCACTGGCGCTGCTCGACGCTTGCGTGAGGCTCTTGCCGGGCGTCATGGGCAAGGAAGCGTCTGCCGCAGAAGAAAGCTTTGCCGACGGACTGCTTGAATATCCGCAATACACCCGGCCGCCCGTCTTCGAAGGAGAACCGATCCCGGAGGTGCTTACCTCGGGTGACCACAACAAAGTGAGAGCCTGGCGCCGCGCCGAAGCCGAGCGACTGACCTCCGAGCGGCGTCCGGACCTCTGGGCGGCGTACCAGGCCCGCAAAACGCCCAAAAAACCGCCCTGAATCCAAAGGGTGACAAGCGGAAAGCTTTGTAATACAAGCTGCGCCAACCCATTCAGACCAGATCAGAACCGCGCGCCGGTTGCTGGCGCTGCCGACGGAGAATCCATAATGGACATCATTCAGGAGCTCGAGAAAGAGCAGATCGAGAAGCTTTCGGCCGGGAAGGAAATTCCCGACTTTCAGCCGGGCGACACGCTTCTCGTCAACGTCAAGGTGATCGAAGGCGACAAAGCCCGCGTGCAGGCCTACGAAGGCGTTTGCATCGGCCGGTCAGGCCGCGGCATCAACGAAAACTTCACCGTACGCAAGATCTCCTACGGCGAAGGGGTCGAGCGCGTGTTCCCGCTTTACTCGCCGATGATCGATTCGATCCGAGTCGTGCGCCGCGGCAAGGTGCGGCGCGCCAAGCTCTACTACCTGCGCGGGCTGCGCGGCAAAAAAGCGCGCATCTCCGAGGCGCAGGGTGCCGGCGGTCCCGAAGGCGCTGAAGTGGCGCCAAAATAGTTCAGACCATCTACGACATGCGAAGGGGCCGCATGCGGCCCCTTTTTCTGCGATCCGTCGATTCGTTGTCGAAGGCGGATCGATTGGCTATATAACGCCCATGGTTTCCAGAGCTCAGCGGATCATCCTGGTCGATCACAGGCGGTTGCCGTGGCGATTTTTCGGCCGGCTGACAGCCGTGCAGACGGGACTTTAATCGGCCACGAAGGTTGCGAGCCGATTTCCTTCACTCTGAGCAAAGTTATCAAGCCATGAAACCGCGTACGCTCTACGACAAAATCTGGGACGATCACCTGGTGGACGAACAACCGGATGGCACCTGCCTGATCTACATCGATCGCCATCTGGTGCATGAAGTTACCTCGCCGCAGGCCTTTGAAGGTCTGCGCGCAGCGGGCCGCAAGGTGCATGCGCCGGACAAGACTCTGGCCGTTGTCGATCACAACGTGCCGACGACCGACCGTACCAGGCCCAATCCCGATCCGGAAAGCGCCGAGCAGATCGCTACCCTGGCGAAAAATGCCAAAGACTTCGGGATCGAATATTTCAACGAGTTCGATAAGCGTCAGGGCATTGTTCACATCATCGGGCCCGAACAGGGCTTCACATTGCCCGGCACGACGATTGTGTGCGGCGACAGCCACACCGCGACGCATGGCGCGTTCGGCGCGCTCGCCTACGGAATCGGCACATCGGAAGTCGAGCACGTGCTGGCAACGCAGACACTGATCCAGAAGAAGTCAAAGAACATGCGCGCCGTCGTCGATGGCAAATTGCCCACGGGCGTGACAGCCAAGGATATCATCCTGGCGATCATCGGCGAGATCGGTACTGCCGGCGGGACAGGCTACGCGCTGGAATATGCAGGTGAGGCGATCCGTTCGATCTCGATCGAAGGGCGCATGACCATCTGCAACATGTCAGTGGAGGGCGGCGCCAAGGCCGGTTTCATCGCACCCGACGAAAAAGCTTTCACCTATCTTAAGGACAAGCCGAAGGTGCCCAAGGGCAAGGCCTGGGACGAGGCCATGCGCTATTGGGAAACATTGCGTTCCGACGACGGCGCGCATTTCGATCGCGAAATCCGTCTCGACGCGGCGAAGCTTCCGCCGCTGGTCACCTGGGGCACCAGCCCGGAGCAGGTGACCTCGATCACCGGCAAGGTGCCTGTGCCGTCCGAAATTCAGGACGAAAAGAAGCGCGCTGCTGCCGAACGCTCGCTCGACTACATGGGCCTCGACGACGCCGAGAAGGTCACTGACATCCGGCTCGACCGCGTATTCATCGGCTCATGCACCAATTCGCGCATCGAGGACCTGCGCGAAGTCGCGCGCATCGTCGACGGCAAACGGGTCAATGCGAACGTCAATGCCATGATCGTGCCCGGATCAGGCCTGGTGAAGCTGCAGGCGGAAGCGGAAGGTCTCGACAAGATTTTCAAAGCTTCCGGGTTTGAATGGCGCGAGCCAGGTTGTTCGATGTGCCTTGCGATGAATCCGGACAAGCTTGCGCCGGGGGAGCGCTGCGCCTCGACTTCGAACCGCAATTTTGAAGGTCGCCAGGGCTATAAGGGCCGGACTCACCTTGTGTCGCCCGCGATGGCCGCCGCGGCTGCGATCTCCGGACATTTCGTCGACGTTCGGAACTGGAAATAGCGCCGCGGAGAAGCGAATGTCGAAGGCCCGCATCGGCGGGCCTTTTCCACCTCGGACCTAGTATTCCCACCAGCAGTACATTTGCGGGACGATCACCGGACCGCTGACGCGGTATTCTCTCGCCAGCCATGCGCGGCATTGCCGGACGGCATTGGGCGGCAAGGAGACCCGGCGGCGGTATATGGTGACGCGCGGACGCCGCGTCTGTGCCGACAAATCCTGGATCGGGGTTGGGGCGTAGCCGGCGCACGACACATTGGGCTCTGACCAACGTTTACCGCAGCTGGCCGAATCGGCCGATGCCGGCGTAACTGCGGCAAGGACAAAGCCGCAAATCAACCCGAGTGGCACCAAACCGGCCGCAGACCTGAGCATCGTCGATTCCGTCCCCAATGATCAAACGTCGCGCATTCGGGGGCGTGCAGTCAACGGCTTGGTTGGCGTGAAAACCTCCCCTACAACACCGTCATGCAGGCCCAAGCCAATTGGCGAACCTCCGCGGCACCTTCCCTGGGCGACATCGAAGGTTTGGCCCAGGAGGCTTACGCCCGCCTGCCTGAACATTTTCGAAAACTGTGCCAAAGCCTTGTCATCCGGGTTGAGGACTTCCCCACCTCCGAGGTCCTCGATTCGATGCAGGCTGAGAGCGAATTCGACCTGTTGGGGCTGTTCCAGGGGGTGGGCATGCCGTTCCAGTCGGAGAGCGCGCCGGAACTGATGCCCAATATGATCTGGCTCTATCGCCGTCCAATCCTCGACTATTGGGCCGAACACCAAGACACGCTGGGTGAAATCGTTACCCACGTCCTGGTGCACGAGATTGGCCATCATTTCGGGCTGTCGGATGAAGACATGGAGGCCATCGAAGCTAGCGTGGAATAGACTCGAATCGCCAAAATCGATGATGCCCATTCAAAATTCGAATTGGCCGGCACGCGACAGCCAGATCAGCATACGACGCAAGGGAGGCTCGCCATGATCGTGACCGTCTTTCGCTCGCGCCTGATGCCAAACGTGCGCGATGAATATGTCGCCCTGGTCGACCGCATGATCGAACTGGCCAAAACTATGCCCGGATACATCTCGCACAAAGGTTTTTTTGCCGATGATGGCGAGCGGGTGACGATCGTCGAGTTTGAGCATGAGGAAGGCATGCGGGCCTGGCGTATGAATCCGGAACACCGCGCCGCGCAGAAAAAAGCGCGTGAAATTTACTATTCCGAGTACAGCGTGCAAATCTGCGACCTGGTGCGGGAATCCAGGTTCAAGCGTGATGAACGCGCCTCCGCCTGAATCTTCAAGACGCCCGGCGCTTGTCTTTCCTGCTCGGCGGCGGTGGCGGGTTATTTCGCTCGCATATCCCGCTGAAGGTTCCGGCAACGATCAGGCACTGCCTGGCCGAATAAAATCGGCAATTGGCGCTCGTCGCGCCAAAGTCGCGGTAGCACCAGGTCCCATCATTGTATGCACTTGCTGGGGTCACGAACCAAAGAACCAGAAGTAGCGTGGCCATCAAAATATGCATATCTGATCTCCAACCTTGGACCTGCTATTGACCAGAACACCGGACCTTCTATGAAACAGAACCATTCCAAACTGGCTTGCAGGTGACGCCGGAGAAAACCATGGAAAAATTCACCACCCTCGAAGGCGTCGCCGCGCCGCTGAATATCATCAATGTCGACACCGACATGGTGATTCCGAAGCAATATCTGAAGACGGTCAAGCGTACCGGGCTCGGCAAGGGCCTTTTCTCCGAGCAGCGCTACAAGGACGACGG
>DAISKM010000207.1:0-1490 GCA_036820945.1 Pseudolabrys sp. | reverse complement strand
AACCCGGATTTCGTGCTCAACAAGCCGGCCTATCGCAAGTCCAAGATCCTGGTGGCCGGCGACAACTTCGGCTGCGGCTCCTCGCGCGAGCACGCGCCGTGGGCGCTGATGGATTTCGGCATCCGCTGCGTCATCTCAACCTCGTTCGGCGACATCTTCTACAATAACTGCTTCAAGAACGGGCTGTTGCCGATTCGCGTGTCGCCGGAGGATCTTGAGAAACTGTTCGACGATGCCGCCCGCGGTGCCAACGCAACGCTAACAATCGATCTTGAAAAGCAGGAAATCCGTGGACCGGACGGCGGCGTCGTCCATTTCGAGATCGACCCGCACCGCAAGCATTGCCTGCTCAATGGCCTCGATGACATCGGGCTGACGCAGCAGAAGCAGGGCAAGATCGAAAGCTTCGAGCAGAAGGCCGCCGCCGCGCGCCCGTGGCTGTAGCCGACGTCAGGCCGCCTCGACGTGAACGATGTCGTAAAGGCACGGCTCGATGTCGTCGGCAATCTTTCCAAATTGCGGCCACTTCTTGCGGAACTCCGGCGAGTGGTGTGCGGCTGCGAGTGAATCCGCATCGCGCCACTGCACGTAGTTGACAACGTGGCTGCCATCCTTGCTGCGATGCAGAGCAATGGAAACGAACCCGGGCTGCGTCGCCATGAAGCGCGCGCGCTCGGTCATGAGATTGAGCACCTCATCCTGCTTGTCGGGCGTAAACTTCACTGTCGTGATTTGGGTGACAACGCGATTGCCTTCCTGAATTTCGGCCATGGCAAAATCCCTCCGCGAGATACGCAGCGACAACGCGCGACCTGCTGAAGGGTTCGTCATGCAAGCGGGCGGCATGAGCCCGCGTGCCGATCGGTGAATGTGCTAAGCCACCCGAGCTTTGAGGGGCGAAACCTCAATCTTCGCCTTCCTCGCCCATTTCGCCGATGTGATGTTGCGCGTAAAGCTCGAGGCCAAGCTTGCCGACGAGATCGAGCTGGGTTTCGAGGAAATCGATGTGGTGTTCTTCATCCGACATCAGCTTCTCGAACAGATCGCGTGTTACGTAATCCTTGACGGCGTGACAATGCGTTGCGGCTTCCTGGTAGAGCGCGCGGGCCGACATCTCCGCCGCGAGATCGCAGTCAAGGACCTCCTTCACGTTCTGTCCGATGTGCAGCGGATCTAGCACCTGCATATTGGGAAAACCATCGAGAAAAATGATGCGCTCGACCAGCTTGTCGGCATGCTCCATCTCCTCGATCGATTCCTTGCGCCATTGCTTTGCCAGGTCCTTGTATCCCCAATTGTCGAGCAGCCTGTAATGCAGCCAGTATTGGTTGACGGCGGTCAACTCATGGCGAAGTGCCTTGTTGAGGAATTCGATGACCTTCGTGTCACCTTTCATAACCGGCTCCTGTCGGGGGCACTAAACTAACGTCCACGCCCTACCGCAACGCTAGCAAAAAATTGCGGACCGCTGCCAGAGCCGGCGCGCTCGC
>DAISKM010000206.1:0-6471 GCA_036820945.1 Pseudolabrys sp. | reverse complement strand
TGAACAGTCTGCGCGAGGTCGCGACCAAGCGCGACGCACTCATCCTCGAGGAGCGCGAAAAGGATGCGGCAAAAGCCGCGGCGAAGCCGGAGGAAGCTCCGGCCCTCCCGGCGGCCGAATAATCTTCGGCACGATAAATCGAAAGGGCCGCCGCTTGGCGGCCCTTTTGTTTCCCGGAGAGCCTCGCATCTTTTCGCGGTGCGAATGCGGGCAACGCACGTCGCGCATAAAGGCTCTGCTGTCGTATGCTCTTTCCTTTGTCGCCGAAAAAGCGATGATGGCCGACCGCATATTGGACGACACGTATGCACCTCCTTGTCCTCCCCGGTGACGGCATCGGTCCCGAAATCACTGCCGCTACGCTTGCGGTCCTGCGCGCCACTTCCGACCGCTTCGATCTGGGATTGAGGATCGAGGAGGCGGCTACGGGACACGCCGGCCTGCGTACGCATGGACATACGATCCATCCCGACATTGTCGAAAAGGCGCGTAAGGCCGATGGGGTCGTGCTCGGTCCAACCTCGACATTTGAATTCAAGGATCCCGCAAAGGGCGAGGTCAATCCTTCGATGATGCTGCGAAAGAGCCTCGATCTGTTCGCCAACATCCGGCCAGCACGCACCTATGCGGGCTTCCCGCTTCGCTGTGGCGAATTCGATCTCGTCGTCGCACGTGAAAACACCGAAGGCTTCTATGCCGACCGCAACATGGAAGCGGGAAACGGCGAGATGATGGTGACCAAAGATGTCGCCATCTCCTTGCGCCGCATTACCCGGGCCTGCAGCGAACGCATCGCTCGCGTCGCTTTCGAGCTCGCAATGACGCGGCACAAGCACGTCACCATTGTTCACAAGGCGAATGTTCTCAAGGTTACTGACGGCCTGTTCATTGAGGAATGCCACAAGATCGCGCGGGAATTTCCGGCGGTGACGATCGATGACGTGATTGTCGACGCCATGATGGCGCATGTTGTGCGCAACCCCCGGCGCTTCGATGTCATCGTCACCACCAACATGTATGGCGACATTCTTTCCGACTTGACCGCTGAATTGTCAGGAAGCCTTGGTCTCGCGGCCTCGTTGAATGCGGGAACCAATCACGGGATGGCTCAGGCCGCGCATGGCTCAGCGCCTGACATTGCCGGCAACAACGTGGCTAACCCGCTGTCGCTGATCCTGTCCGTGGCAATGCTGCTCGCCTGGTACGGACGGCGCATAAAGGCGAAGCCTTTCCAGGTTGCTGCGGCAGCAATTGAAAAATCAGTGGAAGCGGCAATCGCTGCCAAGGAATCAACACCCGACATCGGTGGGCGATTGGGCACGCGGGAGACCGGCGATGCTGTCGCGGCGCGTGTGCAGGCGCAAAAGTAGCCTATGGATCAAGGGCTTCGGGCGAAAAAAGGGACCGCTGCGTGAGCATGACAACGGTCCCTTTGCGATCCGCCGAAAGGGGACACACCGAGCTAAGGTGATAATCGGCGTCACGCATGCGAAGCATCGCTCTCTGGGTTTGCTTTCGCTGTGCGATAGATCACAGGGGTTGCCGAAAT
This sequence comes from Pseudolabrys sp., assembly GCA_036820945.1. GTDB lineage: Bacteria > Pseudomonadota > Alphaproteobacteria > Rhizobiales > Xanthobacteraceae > Pseudolabrys. The sequence continues at coordinate 4,922 of DAISKM010000206.1, read as the reverse complement.
CAGCCTTTTTGTGACGCCCAACACAGCTTCCAAATCTGCAGCCCTCTAATTTGATACTGCCGGACCGCCCGTCTTGTGGGCATAGCGACAAGGGGGAAGAGGATGATCACCAGCACCAATCATGCCGGCGCATCCGGTAGGTTCGCCCGCATAGCAGCCTACGTCGGCCATCTCTTTGAAGATGTGCCCAAAGCTGAGGCAATCGAGTTGCATCACTTCGAATGCCCTCAGCCGGATAGCCGCGGTCTAAATCGGCCTTATGAGCTCGGCGAACTGATGTCCCGCGTTATCGTCCCCTGACGTCAGCGGCCGCCAACAAAAAAGCGCCGGGCGGTCAATGGCCCTTCGGTGCGACACAACAGAGTTGGCAAAGTTTTAACAGTGACTGGCTAGCGTAACGGGAGGCGGCGATGGTCGGTTTGGAGATCGTAGGTCTGGTCATTTCGGCTGTCTGTGCCGTGTGTCTGGTTGGCTGCATCTGCGCAGCGTTGGGGGTACTACCATGACCCAAAACGAAAAATACGAGCAGTATGCGCGCGAGGCGCAAGACCAGGTAAGCCACGCCTCCAATGATGCAGACAAGGCCGCGTGGCAGTGGATTGCACAAAGTTGGGCTAACCTATTGGGCCAGAACGAACCCAATGCAGGGAGTTCTGGCTCGGAGGCCAATCCAGTCAAGGCTGGATAGCCGGCCCGCTTTCATTCCGCCGAAGCGTTTCTGTCAGAATCCGGCCGCTAAGAGCGCGGCAGCCCGTTTTTCCCCCCTCGAAGTCTCAACCGAAGAGTTGGCGCCCCGAATCGGGGCGTTTTTGCCGCGCCAACACCCGGGTCCCGCGCCCGAACAGGGTTGCGTCCAAAATCCAGATCTCCTCAAGCAAAAATCAAGGGTTACGCAAGGACGACCGATTGGCCGGTCGATATAGAGCCGCTGCCAGAGCGCCAGTTTGCATTCAAGGGACCGACAGATGACCACACCCTCATATCATCCTGAAACGATGCTTCTTCACGCGGGTTGGCGGGCAGACCCCGCAACCGGTGCGGTCGCTGTGCCGATTTATCAGACGACCTCTTTTCAATTCCGCGACACCGAACACGCGGCCAATCTCTTTGCGCTGAAAGAACTCGGCAACGTCTATACGCGGATCATGAATCCGACCAATGACGTGCTGGAAAAGCGCATTGCTGCCCTTGAAGGTGGGGTGGCCGCGCTGGCGCTTGCGTCCGGCCAGGCAGCCTCCGCTTTCGCGCTCCAGAATCTTGCGCGAGCGGGTGACAACGTCGTCAGTTCCACCGATCTTTATGGGGGGACCTGGAATCTGTTTGCCCACACCCTCAAAGATCAGGGAATCGAAGTTCGCTTCGTCGACCCGATTGATCCAGAGAATTTTAGACGCGCGACCGACGATAGAACCCGCGCGTACTATGCCGAAAGTCTGCCAAATCCGAAGCTAACGGTCTTCCCCATTGCCGAGGTGGCGGCGATCGGGCGTCCGCTCGGGATTCCCCTCATAGTCGACAATACGGCAACGCCCTTTCTCATGAGGCCGCTTGAGCACGGTGCCGCGGTCGTCGTGTATTCGGCAACGAAATATCTCGGCGGACATGGAAACTCGATCGGTGGTCTGATCGTCGATGGCGGCAATTTTGACTGGGCGGCTCATCCGCAGCGCCAGCCGGCTTTGAATACACCCGACCCCAGCTATCACGGTGCGATCTGGACGGAAGCGGTCAAGCCGCTCGGACCGGTCGCCTACGCGATCAAGGCCCGGGTTACCCTCCTGCGAGACATCGGAGCCGCGATGTCGCCGTTCAACGCATTTCTCATCATTCAGGGTCTTGAGACGCTTGCATTGCGGATGAAGGAACACTGCAAGAATGCACAAGCAGTGGTCGATTTTCTGCTCAAGCGGAAAGAGGTGAAGCGGATTATTCATCCTTCACAACAGAACGGCGTTCATCGCCAGCGCGCTGACTGGTATCTGGGAGACCAATTTGGCGGGCTGGTCGGATTCGAACTTGCTGGCGGCAAGGAAGCCGGGCGCAAGTTCATCGATGCTTTGCAGTTGCATTATCACGTCGCCAATATCGGCGATGCCCGGAGCCTTGCAATCCATCCCGCCACAACGACGCACTCGCAACTGACGGCCGAGGAGCAGCTGGCCAGCGGCGTTTCAGATGGCTATGTGCGCTTGTCCGTCGGCATCGAGCATATCGACGACATCATCTCAGACATCAGGCACGGCCTTGAGGCCGCTTCTAGATGGGCCATTCGGGCGGCCTGATCGGGTTATGGGAGTGAGACATGAACATTGAGAGCATCCAGGCCGGGGGCATCGATGTTCAGTACTTTGCCGAGGGCGCCGGCGAGCCGATCGTGTTCTTGCATTGCACTGCCGGCTCAGGCCGGCAGTGGGCGGGGCTCGCCAAAACTCTCCGCGAGGAGTTCCAGGTCGTCGCGCCTGATCTCTGCGGCTACGGCGCAACGACACACTGGCCGGGCTTCGGCACCTTCAACCTCGGGGTTGAAGCCGACCTGGTTGGCGCTCTGATCCGTCAACTCAAGAAGCCGGCGCATATCGTCGGCCATTCATTCGGCGGCGCCGTCGGATTGCAATTGGCGCTGCGGTACCCTGAACACCTGAAGAGCCTAACCCTAATTGAACCAGCCGCATTCCACTTGCTGAGGGATGGGGATGACGAGGATGAGCGCGCGCTGAGGCAGATCTCCGAAATCGCGACGACGATCGCAAGTGGCGTGAATTGCGGCGATTATGTCGGGGCAATGTGTCGGTTCGTCGACTACTGGAGCGGCCACGGATCGTGGGATGGCTTGCCAAACTCGCAACGGATTGCACTCGCGACGAGAATCAACAAGGTCACGCTCGATTTGTGGGCCACGCTCAACGATCCAACGCGCCTCGATAATCTGGCCGATTTGGACGTGCCGACCTTGATCGTTTCCGGCGGACGCTCACCTTTTCCGACGCGCCGGATCTGCTTTCACCTCGCGCGGACCTTGCCTGACGTGAAACTGCGGACGATCGACGAAGCCGGTCACATGCTGCCGTCGAGTCATTTCAAGGAAATCGCGCCGCTGATCAGATTTCATTGTGATGCGAGAAATCACTTTAAATCGGAAAGTGACACCATTTTGCAGGCGCGCGTATGCGCCTAACAGGTCCATGTGCCTAAACATTTAGCACGCGCTTAAGGCCCTCCGGCTGCCTGGTGCTTTGCCTGCACATAAAGGTTAGATTCCGCTGCGGATTGCTCTGAAATGAGCAAGCGGCGCTATGGCCGCAAGTCCTTCCATCTTGTCGAATATTGCCGATCCGCTCTACGTTTTCGACTAACAACCCGGACCGAACCAACGGAGCCACAAATACGGGAGGATTCTAATGCGTGCTGCCCAATTGTTGCCCATCGGGTTCGTCGCTGCTGTGCTTAGCATTGTCCCTATGGCGGAGGGATGGAGCCAGACTTATCCAAGCCGAACCATCCAGCTGATCGTTGCTTACGCCGCGGGCGGCACGGGCGATATCGTTGCACGTTCGGTGGCTGACAAGTTAGGCGCTGCCCTCGGCCAATCGGTCGTGGTGGAGAATCGCGCAGGGGCCAGCGGCGCAATCGGCGCGCATTCAGTGACCAGCGCGTCGCCAGATGGTTACACATTACTGCTCGGAAAGACTGCGGAAGTTGCGATCAACCAACATTGGCTCAAAGGTCTCAACTACGACCCGGACAAGGACCTGATGCCCATTGCGCTTGCGGCGGTGGTGCCGCTGGCGCTCGTCGTGCCGGCCAAGGCCCCATACTCTACTTTGCCCGAGTTCATTGCAGCTCTGAAAGCCAAGCCGAAGATGACTTTCGCGTCGGCGGGAATTGGCACTCCCGGTCACTTTGCGGGTGAGTTGCTCAAATTGCAGTTCGACGACAATCTGACCCATGTCCCATATAAAGGCGCCGGGCGGCACTTAATGACTTGATCGGCAGTCACGTTGATTTTTACTTTCCCGGGTTTCCGGCTGCCGCCCCGCATGTGAAGTCCGGCACGCTAAAGATCCTTGCGTTGTCATCGGCTAAGCGTTCGCCCGCGGCTCCGGACATACCGACAGTTGCCGAGGTGACGGGCAACAAGGATTACGATTTCACGCTTTGGGCCGGCATCTTTGCCCCGCGGGGAACGCCGCAGAGCATTATCGACCGGCTAAACAAGGAAATTAACAAGGTCATCGAGGACCCTGACGTCAAAGCGCGCCTGGAGGCGGCGGGCGCCGTTGTGGCGCCGATGGCGGCCGATCAGTTCAAGGATTTTGTCCAGAACGAGAGTGAGAAATATCTTCGTGTCATCAAACAGACCGGGGTGACGTCGCAATAACTGCCGGATGCGCGGATCGTTAGGTATTCGGCTCCAACAGCGCTAGATCGTCGATTTTCCGGCCATTTCCGCTTGACTTAGCGGACTCTCGCCGATACATACCCCACACTTTTCGGCAGGCGGTGAGCTTCGCTTGCTCGGAACGGCCGCCCGGCTAATGCTTTGAGAGCATTACGTTTTCTCGGAGACTGGCTGGCGCATCGCCTCGACGAATGAAGCTCAGACGCTGCCTCTGACAGCACCTGTCAGATTTTGAGAGTGAACAGCGGCGGTGCTCGACGCAGCGCGGCTGTCCGAACGGAAGAGCGCCCTGCCGCAATCTGGCGGATGGCGCGATTTCGTTTTGCGCGTGGAAAAGACGCAAAGTGCACCGAAGCGTTGGTGCGCATGCAGTGCCGGGGCGAGAAGCCCGACGACGCGGACAGAAAGTTGTCCGCGAGAGATTTGAGAGGGATGGCGCGGCCAATTGCCTTCGCGCTGATCCCGGAAACAAAGGTAGCAAAGGCCGACAATGCCGACGATCAGTCAGTTGATTGCAAAGCCG
>DAISKM010000205.1:2336-6507 GCA_036820945.1 Pseudolabrys sp. | reverse complement strand
GAGCGGATTTTGGATGCGCTTGAGCTCGTAAAGCCAATTGAAGATCGGTTCGTTCGCCTCACCCCAGAATTTGGCGTGCGGGTAAACGAAGGTCGGTTTGTAGAGCTGGTTGTAGACGCGGGTCTGCTGAACCAGGATGTCCTTGCTGAAATTCTTCAGACTCGGATCGGCCTGCAAATGCTTCACAGTGCCGTCCAGGTCATGCCGCGCCCACAGCAGCGACTCGACATAGGCATCGGACAGGGCCTGCACGACATCAGGGACGTTGTCGACCAGTTCCTGGCGGACCACGAAATTGCCTTCATACATGTTGTAGGGGTAGATCGTGTCGATGATCCTGCCGTTTTTGCGATCCTCCACGATCATGCTCGCGCCAGCATCCCACGGCACAACGGCGTCGATGCCTTTGGGCAACGCCATTTGTTCGCCAATCGGCATGTTCTTGAGGATCACGTCTTTCCCGATCTTGATGCCGGCAACCTGCGCGGCCATCTGGAAGTAGAACTCGGCCGAGGAGCCGGTCACGATTCCCACCGTCGCTGGCGGATTGGCGTCCTTGAAGTCGCCGAGGCTCTTGATCTTGCTGTCGAGCGGGACGATTACTGCATGCAAAATGTTTGGCGTAATAAGTGCGATGGCCTTGACCGGGATCTGCTTGTCTAGCAGCGAGGTGTAGGGAAAGTTACCCGCGCTGGCGACCTGGACCTTGCCGGATACCAGCACCTCGTTGGTGGCCGGACCCGAGCCAAACGGCGTCAGCTTCATGTCGATGCCGCGCTTGGCGAGCAACCCCTCCTTGTCCATCACAATGGAAATGTTGTTCTGCCCCGACCAGGGCGACTGAAAGGCGACCTGCAAAGGCCACCAGCCCTTGTCCTTAAGCCAGGCCACCGATTTGTCGGAGACCTTTTCGTAAGGGAGCGGCCAGCCCCAAGCGGTGAACTTATCGCTTTGCGCCCGCGCCAGGCCGACTGTCGTCAACAGCCCGGCCATCCCGATGAGTCCAGCGACAAAAACTTTTCGATACGTGCTTGCGCTCGACATGGCCATGTCCTCCCACGGTCAAAACGACGACGGAAGCTCAACCAAACGACGAGGTGCAACAAACAGAAAGGTGAGCTTTCCCTCGGCGTGTTTTCGTTTGACAAAATAATCGTTAGTCCAAGTCCAAGGGTCAAGACCACAAGTCCCAAGCCGTGGGAAATGCGGAATTTTAATCTCGCCTGCAACCTCGCGGCGTGTGCGCGGCGATTGCAATTGACTGCGACCGACCGTCACACCAGAAGGCCCACAACACCCATCGTGAACATGAAGCCGAGCGCAAGCCGCCGGACGCCGAGATCGCTCATCCGCGCGAACAGAGTTCCGCCCAGCCATGTCGCTGCGAGATACGGAATACACAGCAGAAAAGCCGACACCGTGAGCTGGGTCGTGTAGGCGCCAGCGACCAGCAGCATGATGAGACCGATCGCCGAAATCGCGGTAACAAAAACCGTAAGATTGGCCCGTGTTACATCCTGTGGGTCGGGACCGGATAGAAGATAGAGAATTACGGGCGGCGCGCCGATGCTGGTCGCACCCAAGAGCACGCCGACGACGCTGCCCAGCACAAGCGACGTCGAAGGCCGGTGAGGGCCGGAATATCGAAGGCCACTCAATAGCATCAAGCTGAAGACCACGACGACGCCTGAAATAATCTTTCGTGCGATCAATGGATCAAGCGTCACCAGGAAATAGCCGCCGATCGGTACCGTGAAGCAGGTGGGCAATATCAGATAGAAAAGCACGCGCTTGTTGATCTTGCGCCACGCATCGGGAAACATCACCACTGCGGCAGCCGTTTCAAGGATGAGGGCGGTTACTACTGTTGGCACTGCTCCAATTAGCAAGCTGAGCGGCGGTGCCATCAGCATGGCGCCCCCGAAACCGGTAATGCCTCGAATAAGACCGGCGAGCGTAACCACGACAATGACGGCGACGTCGCTCATTGTCACGGCTGCGCCCGAGTTTCAGGCCGGGGCCAGTTTCAGAATGTTGCGCGCCTCCCGCGGGCTCGCCGCATGTCGGCCGAACTCGCCACACATATCCCGCAGACGTGCGACCAGTTCGGCATTGCTCTTGGCCAATCGGTCGCGGTCGAACTTGATGTTGTCTTCGAGACCGGTACGCATGTGACCGCCAAGTTCGAGCGTCCAGCGATTGACCTCTAATTGGTGCCTGCCAATGCCAGCGGCCGCCCAAGTGGCCTCGGGCATGATCTCTTTCAGCTCCGACACCAGAAATTCCAACACGCGGCGCCGTGCTGGCAGCGCGTTGGGGATGCCGAGCACGAATTGAACATGCAATGGTTTCCTGATCAGCGCACGCTCGGCCAGGTCGCGCGCGTTGTAGAGCATGGCCAAATCGAACACCTCGACTTCCGGCTTCACATCATATTCAAGCATCGAGCGGGCAAGTTCTTCGACAAGCTGTGGCGGATTTTCATAGATCTGATTGGGGAAATTGACCGAGCCCGTGGTGAGCGACGCCATGTCGGGACGCAGGCTGATGGCGCGTCCGCGCTCGTTTTGGCTGCGCCCGCGTCCGCCCGTCGAAAACTGGATGATCATGCCGGGGCAATGCTTTTTGACGCCCGCCTGCACCTGCGCAAACAGTTCCGGATCCGAGGAGGGACTTTCGTCCTGGTTACGCACATGGATATGCACCAGAGCGGCGCCAGCCTCATAGGCTTCGTGCGTGGATTCGATCTGCTCGCCGGGTGTCACCGGCACAGCGGGCGTTTGCGCCTTGCGCGGCAGTGCGCCGGTGATGGCGGCGGTGATGATGGTCGGTTGCGTCATGATCGAATCTCCGTTTAGCCGGCGCGCCTCCGAGCTAACTGAAACGACTTGATGTCCGGACGCGAAGCGATCTCCTTGACCAATGTGACGACGGGCGTTGAAGCCAAGGGGTAGCCCGTTTTGATCGGCCCAGCCTTCTTAAGTGCAGCGTACTCAGAATCCGGATAGAACGCGGCGAGCAGCAGATCGTCGTCGGATTTGAAAGGACCGCGCTCGCGGCGCAAGCGACCGATGGCCGGTTCGAGCAGATCGCCCGGACGCCCCCTGAAGGGCTCGCGACCCTGCGTGATGCGGTCAAAAATGTTTTGGTCGATGGCACCGGCAATTTCACCGTAGTGCCCCAGCACATATTTGCGCACCTCGTCGGGCACTGTCGCATACCGTTCCTTGCCCATTACGTTGAGTACCGCTTGTGTCATGACGAATTGGGCAAATGGGCTGACGATTATGGGATAGCCGAGATCGCAGCGCACGCACGCCGCTTCCTCAAGAATCTGTGGCAGCTTGCTGCTGATACCGAGGGCCGCAAGTTGCGACTTCAAATTCGAAATCATGCCACCCGGCATCTGGTGCTCGTAGTGGAACGCATCATGTTCGACAATCGCGCCGAGAGGCTTTTTCTCGCGCTTGGCAATGTAGCGCAGCTTTTCCGCCACCTGTTCGATCAATTCCAAACCAATGCCGGTCTCAAAACCCTGTCGCCCTATATTCTGGATGAACTGCTCGGTCGAAGGATGTGAAGCGCCGTTCGCAAGCGTCGATGTGGCGGTATGGACGCAATCGATGCCGCGCTTGACTGCCTCAATCGCCACGTAGGGTGCCAAACCCGTGAGGCAATGCGAGTGCAGTTGCAACGGCAGCTTGCCGCAGGCCTTCTTGGCGACTGGAACAAGCGTCGCGGCGCGTTCAGGCGTCAAAAGCCCGCTTGGATCCTTTATGAAGATGGCGTCGGCACCGAGCGCCACCAGCTCCTTGATCTTTCGGGCATAGTATTCGTCCGTGTGCACGGGGCTCACCGTATAGACCACGCCAGCATCAACATAGAGCCCAATCTTTTTCGCCGCGCGCACCGGGACTTCCATGTTGCGCATGTCGTTAAGCGCGTCATAGGGCGTATGATAGCGAATACCATTCGCAAAAATGCGCTCGGCAGTCAGCGCGACAATATCGTCGGGGAAGAACTCGAAGGTAAACAGGCTCTGACCGCGTGTCATTACGATAAGCGGCGTTTGCGTCACCCAGGAACTCAAAATGCGCATCCGCTCCCACGGGTCCTCGCGCAGATACCGCACGCACACATCGAACACAGCGCCCCCCACGACACCGATAGC
>DAISKM010000205.1:0-2326 GCA_036820945.1 Pseudolabrys sp. | reverse complement strand
CGTCCTGCGCGTCGCGCAGCGTCACGTCGATCAGGGAAACTTTTCGCGTCACGTTAAAGCATCTCTTCATCGACCCAGCGAGTATGGGCAGTGGCGTCAACAAAAGGCGCACAATCGATCAATCGTTCATGGAAAGGCAGCGTGGTTGCAACGCCGACGATTTGAAAACGCCCTAACGCAGATTTTGCTCTTGCCAGCGTATGCTCGCGGTCGTTTCCACTGATGATCAGCTTGCCAAGCAGTGAATCATAAAAAGGCGGCACGACGTAGCTCCGGTAGACGTGGCTGTCGAGGCGGATCCCCTCCCCGCTTGGTGGCACCCATTCGGCCACCGTGCCCGGCGATGGACGGAAGTTATTGGCTGGGTCCTCAGCGTTGATGCGAAACTCAATTGCACAGCGCCCGTTAGGCGCCAGCGGCTGCCGGAATGAGAGGACCTCCCCGGCCGCAATGCGCATCTGCTCAACGACGAGATCGAGGCCGAAAATTTGTTCAGTGACAGGGTGCTCGACCTGTATGCGGGTATTCATTTCGATGAAAAACCATCGGCCGCTGTCAAGATCGTAAATGAATTCGATGGTGCCAGCGCCTTCATAGTCGATATCGCGAATGAGCGCCGTCGCGGCCTCAGCCATCTGCAAACGAATGGGCGCATCGAGAACAGGCGACGGTGCTTCCTCAACCAGCTTTTGGTGGCGGCGCTGGATACTGCAATCGCGTTCCCATAGATGGACCGCATTGCCATGACGGTCGCCGAACACTTGAATTTCAACGTGACGCACGCGTGCAAAGAAGCGTTCTAGGTAAATCTCCGCATTGCCAAAGGCAGCCAATGCTTCCGCCGATGCCTGTGAAAATTGCGCGGCGAATTCTGAAGCTTCCGTAACGACGCGCATGCCACGCCCGCCCCCTCCACCTGAGGCCTTGAGCAGCATCGGAAAGCCGATTTCATTGGCGACACGCGCTGCTTGACCGGCATCCGTGAAGCCCTGCTGCGAACCGGGCACGACCGGCACGCCATTGCGTCTAGCCACGCGACGGGCTTCGACTTTGTCACCCATCAAAGAAATCGCTTCAGGACTGGGGCCGATGAAAATAAGTCCCTCTTCCCGGCACGCGGCGGCGAAGGCGCTCTTTTCGGAAAGAAAACCATAGCCGGGATAGATCGCGTCGCAGCCGCTGCCTCGCGCCGCCTCGATCAATGCTGGACCATTCAGATAGCTCAGGGCGGCCGCGGGCGGGCCTATGCAAACGCTATGGTCGGCCGCCCATACATGCGGCGAATTTCGGTCTGCATCCGAACATGCGGCGACAGTTGCGATGCCAAGTTTGCGGGCCGCACGCACGGCTCGCAGCGCGATCTCCCCCCGATTGGCAATCAGGATTCGCTTCATTGCGACTCCTTGCGCGACGGCCTCTTTGTAATCGCATTTGGCAGAACAAAAAATCATCTTGCAATACTATTTTTTTCAGTTTCTGATAATCTGCATGGCCGCGATTGAGCATCTTGGGCCGCAGCGGGATCATTCGGGCAGCCGGCGCAAGGTGACCGGCGGCGGAGCGAACCGTTCGTTTTCGCAACAAGGGGCCGCAGGCGGTTCGGCGCTCAAGGTCTTTGCGGTGCTGGAATGCATCGCTGCGGCGCAACGGCCTTTGGCCATTTCTGAACTGGCCGCGCTGCTCGGCGTGCCAAAACCCACGATGCACCGGATCGTTCGCCAGCTCGATAGCGAGGGTCTGCTGCAACGCGAGCCCGACAGCCGGGTTTACGGTCCCGGTCCGCGCCTGTTGAATTTCGCATTGGGTGCCGTCCGATCTTCAATGCGATCGGCGCCACGGCATGCTGTGCTCGAAGCCCTATCCGCAAAGGTCGGCGAGACGTGCAATTTCGGCATGATCTCCGGCAGTGCCGTGCTCTACATCGATCGGGTGGAGGCATCATGGCCGTTCGGCCTGCGGTTCGAACCCGGATCGCGTGTACCGTTGCACTGCACGTCGGTCGGCAAACTGCTTCTCAGCGTGCAACCCCGCCGCCGTCGGGACGAGCTTATCCGCGCTACACCGCTCGCCCGCTACACTGAAAATACCATCACCGATCCGGCTAGGTTGCAGGTCGAGCTCGACGCGATTCGTAAGCGCGGTTATTCGATCGACAATCAGGAATTCCTTGCGGGCGTCGTCTGTCTCGCTGTGCCGGTGCGCGATGGAAAAGGCGCAATTTGCGCTGGACTCGCGATATCAGCGCCAAACGCACGCATGTCGGTAGAGGAGTCTGTCCGCCATTTGCCGACGCTCTTCGGAGCCGCCAAGCAACTCACCACACACC
>DAISKM010000204.1:0-6507 GCA_036820945.1 Pseudolabrys sp. | reverse complement strand
AAGCAGAACGCGCCGGCGACCAGCCCGATCAACACCGCCTGCATGGGCAGCACGAAGCCGGATGCAGGCGTAATGGTGCCGAGGCCCGCGACCGCGCCTGAGATCATTCCGAGGACCGACGGCTTGCCGCGCGTCCACCACTCCAGTGCCATCCAGGTGAACGCGCCCATGCTGGCAGCGAGATGCGTCGAGACAATTGCCATGGCCGCGCGGGAATTCGCACCGAGGGCCGAACCGGCATTGAAGCCGAACCAGCCGACCCACAACAGACCAGTGCCGATCACCGCAAGCGCGAGATCGTACGGAGCCAGGTTTTCGCTGCCATATCCGCGTCGCGCACCGACCACGTACGCGGCGACCAGGCCGGCGACGCCTGCATTCAAGTGCACTACCGTGCCTCCCGCGAAATCAATCAAGCCATACGTGCCGAGAAAGCCGCCGCCCCAAACCCAATGCGCAATCGGGACATAGACCACGATCAGCCAGAGCGCACAAAACAAGAGGAACGCGGAGAATCGCACGCGATCGGCGACCGAGCCCGCGACAAGCGCAACCGTGATGATGGCGAATGTCATTTGATAGATCATGAACAGACTTTCTGGAATCGTCTTGGCCAGCGGTGAGACCGCATCGAGCGTCACACCCGCAAGAAAAATCCGATCAAGCGTTCCGATGAACGCACCTTCGCCTGTGAAAGCCAGGCTGTAACCGACGAACGCCCACAACAGCGAAACCACCAGAGTCGCGGCAAGACTTTGCGCCATGGTGGCAAGCACGTTCTTCTTTCGCACCATGCCTGCGTAAAAAAGAGCCAGGCCCGGGATTGTCATCATCAGCACTAGGCCCGTCGCGCCGATCATCCAGGCCGTGTCGGCACCGTCGATCTTTGGCTCTTGCGCGAAAACCGGTGATGCAGCGAGTGCCGCGACGGTGGTCAGAGCGAGGCGCAGGAAAGCCCGTGTCATGTCATCCCCTCAGGTTCTTTTTAGAGTGCATCGACATCCGTCTCGCCGGTTCGAATGCGCATGGCGCGTTCGACCGGCATGACGAAAATCTTGCCATCGCCGATCTGGCCGGTGCGGGCGGTTGCGGCGATCACTTCGACGACCTGGTCCAGCTGCTCGCTGGCGATCGCGATTTCGAGGCGAAGCTTGGGCAGAAAATTCACCTGATATTCGGCGCCGCGATAGATTTCCGTATGTCCCTTTTGCCGGCCGTAGCCTTTCACTTCGGTCACCGTCATTCCGTGAATGCCGATTCGCGTGAGTGCATCACGCACCTCATCGAGCTTGAATGGTTTTATGACAGCGATGACGATCTTCATGGATGACTAGCCCCCGCCGAACGGCTCGAGAAACAACGTCCCATTGGCATAGAAATCCCGCTCTACTCGGAGCGGGTGCAGGTCCTATGCGTAAGCTAGCGGCAGACCGCCTAAAGATTAAGCGGACCTCTTGCTCTACCCACAGGCAGAAGGCCCCATTTCCAGGCAGGGTAGGTCAGCATAGCTGACTCATCTGCGGTGATTAGGCGTGGTGATTCGTAGGTCGGCTATCGCCCTTGGCAAGACGGTCCGAGCCTGCCGCATGGTCATGCCGGGCCTGATGCGCGAATCATACAACAAGGTCAGCAGATAACGGTCGTAAACGGTGAGGTAGCCGACCATGCGTTTCTGGTTGAGCGTGGTCCACGGATTGTACTGATCGTGATTTGACAGACCGAGCGCGTGAAGCAATTCGTGATAGGCACAGTCGAGGAACACATCTTCGCCCTTGTCGACGATGATAAATGAGACTGAGTGCACGATGTTCCCGTCGACAGTTGATTTGACGCTGGTCATGCACTGCGGATCTGTCCGGGAGACGAAGGTCCTGGCGACCTTGGCACCGAAGGCCGCCTGTAATGCCGATTGAAAATCTTTTTCATCGATCAGCCGAAGCTCGATGTCCGCCGGAGCAGACGGCGGAACGATGCTCAACTCCAGGCCAGGAACCTCGCGCGCATATTCTTCAATGACGCGGGCCATTTCATTGCTGCGGTCGATTGTCCCCCCACCAACGATTCGAGCCCGAACCGCATGATCAAACCGGCGAATACCGAGCGGACGCGCGCCGATGCGCAGGTCGGATCCGAATGCCAGCGCGAGAAAGCCCCGCGTAAGTTCCGCGGCCGTAAATTGCGTGTATTGGTCCGGCGCGCCTTCGAACGAACCGGGAGGCGGAGGTTGTCTGCCCGATGCGCCCAGCGCGGCCGTCACCACTGCGATCAGGGCAAACCAGCCCGCGAACAATTGCTTCATCGTCCAAATCAGGTTTCGCGCCGCTGTCGGACCAGGCCTTCCTGCGCCACCGAGGCGACGAGCGTCCCATCGCGCGTAAATATAAGTCCGCGCGCGAAGCCGCGCGAGCCATGAAGACTGGGCGAATCCTGCGCATACAGCAGCCATTCATCCGCGCGGAACGGGCGATGCAACCACAGTGCGTGATCCAGGCTGGCAGCCATGAACTCTTTTTCGAACAGCGTTCGACCGTGTGGCGCAAGCGCCGTATCGAGAAGCATCATGTCGGATGCGTAGGCCAGCACGCATTGATGAATGGCGGGCAGATCCGGCAGCTTGCCGGTCGTGCGGATCCAGACATTGAATTGCCCACCGGAAATCTTCTTGCCGAGGTAGCGCTCGAACTCGACCGGCCGCAGTTCGATGGGCCGCTCGCGTTCGTAATAGCGGCGAACGGGATCGGGCATCGTCGGGAGTAATTTTTCGCGCATGTCGGCGTCGCTCGGCAGCTTTTCCGGCGGCGGTACGTTCGGCATCTGGGCCTGGTGATCGAGGCCGGGTTCGTCGGTGTGAAACGATACCGCCATGGAGAAGATCGGGTGTCCGTGCTGGCGGGCGGTTACGCGCCGCGTGGTGAAACTTTTGCCGTCGCGGATGCGATCGACGTCATAGATGATCGGCACCTTGGGATCACCCGGCAGCAGAAAGTATGCGTGCAAGGAGTGCGGCGGTCGCCCTTCGACCGTGCGCACGGCAGCCACGAGCGCCTGCCCGATCACTTGGCCGCCGAACACCCGTTGCCAACCGACCTGCGGCGAGCGACCGCGGAAAAGGTTCACTTCGAGCGGCTCGAGATCGAGGATGTTGAGCAGATCCTGGACAGCAGACGACATGGGTGAATTCCGGACGGGTCGAAGTCTGTGCACAACCTGCTATGCTCCGCCGAGATTTACAAGGAAAGCGCATCGCGCGAAGGCGGTTTCATGCCAGAGCGGTTTGAAGTCGTGGTCGGCGGGGCTGGTTTTGCCGGCCTGGCGCTTGCAATCGCGCTACGGCAGGGACTGGGCGATCCATTCTCGGTCGCGGTCATCGACCCCGCGCTGGCGCATGCCCAATCGAAAGATCCTCGCGCCTCCGCCATTGCCGCTGCCGCCAGACGGCTCTTCGAGGCGATCGGAGTTTGGGATGGAGTTGCAAAAAACGCGCAACCAATCCTCGACATGGTGGTGACCGATTCCAAGCTCGACGATGCCGTGCGGCCGACGTTTCTAACCTTTGCCGGCGAAGTCGAGGAAGGCGAGCCCTTCGCGCACATGGTGGAGAACCGGCACCTGGTTGATGCATTGGTGGCGAAGGCAAAAGAGCTCGGGGTCGAGTTGCGCGCGGGAGCGGTGAAAGACTTTGAAGCGGACGCGGGGTCCGTCAAGGTTTCGACATCCGATGGCGCGCCTATTTCAGCACGCCTGCTGGTCGGCGCAGACGGCGCGAACTCCCTGATCCGCGAGCAAGCCGGAATCTCCACCCATGGATGGGACTACGATCAGTCGGCGATCGTCACTACAGTCGCGCACGAGCGCGAGCACAATGGCCGCGCTGAAGAGCATTTTCTCCCGGCAGGCCCGTTTGCGATCCTCCCATTGACCGGCAAGCGCTGCTCGATTGTATGGACGGAGGAAGCTCAGGAGGCCCGGCGAATCATCTCGCTTCCGGATTCCGAATTCCATGTCGAACTGGAAAAGCGCTTTGGCCTGCAACTGGGCGAGCTCAAAGTGATCGGACCCCGGCGCGCATTTCCGCTCGGGCTGTTTACCGCGCGGGAATTTATCGGCAAACGAGTGGCGCTGGTTGGCGACGCTGCGCACATCATCCATCCAATCGCCGGGCAGGGATTGAATATGGGATTGCGCGATATTGCGGCTCTGGCGGAAGCAGTTGCGGACGCGGCGCGCCTCGGGCTCGACCCCGGCGGGCCGGATGTGCTTGAGCGGTATCAACGCTGGCGACGCTTCGACACGATGATGATGGGCGTCGCCACGGACGGGTTGAACAGGTTGTTCTCGAATCGGTCAGACGCGCTCCGGCTTGTGCGCGATATCGGTCTTGGCCTGGTTGAGCGCATGCCCGCCCTCAAGCGCATGTTTATTCGCGAAGCGGCAGGCTTCACGGGAGAAGTGCCGAAACTGCTCAGAGGCGAAACGCTTTGATACGTCCGCCGGTCGACAATCGGAGATTTATTGGAGCAGCCTCTGTGCAATCGCTTTGATATGGACGTCTGCGCAATCGATTGTCGGAAATCCTGCATTTTGTTCGTTGAGCACCATTGAGAGATCGGTGCCGGCAATAAGCACTGCATCGGCGCCATCGCGTGAAATCAGCGTGCGCGCAAGCTGACGCAACTCATCGATCTGCTTCGGCGTGCTGCGATCATTGAGCGCATCCATATAGGTATTGTGGATCTGCTCGATTTCGCTCGCTTTCGGCGTAACCACGTCGACACCAAGACGACCGAACATGCGGCTCTCAACGGTGAATCGAGTGCCGAGCAGGGCCACTCGCTTGAGACGCCGCGCTTGCACCTCCGCGGCAACTTCGGAAACTATGTCGATAAGCGGCAACGGGGAAATTGCGATCAATTCAGCGGCGCTGATATGCGGAGTGATTGCGACAATCGCGCTCATCTCGGCGCCGCCAGCCGCCAGGCTGGAGACGAAGCCCGCCAGATAACGGGCAAGCCCGGCACAGTCGTCGTTTTCGACGAAGGCGCGTACCGCGTTCACGTCGGCATGTGCGATGAGCAGCCGTGCCGTTTTTCCAGCTGCCGCATGGGCGGCGAGGAGCCCACGATAATAATAGACCGTCGCACCGGGCCCCAGGCCGCCGATCAGGCCGAGGCATCGTCCCTCTCTGCCGGACGCGTTCATGTCAATGGAACGCTGCCAACGTGATCCTTGAATGCATGGCGCGAGGAGATGGCACCGTACCACCGATCAAGGTTGGGCATCTTCGGGCGCTCCGGCACCAGTTGCACAAAGCGATAACACATGATCCCGACCGGGATGTCGCCGTAGGAAAATGCCGGACCCGCGGCGTATTCGGTCTTTCCCAGCTGGGCGTCGAGCATCTTCATTGCTTCAGTGGTTTTTTCCTGCGACGCCTTGATTGCGGCCATGTCGCGCTTTTCGGGCGGCGTCCGGATCAGTCCCCAGAATGCGGGGCCGATCGCCGGTCCTGCGACCGACAGCTGCCAATCCATCCACTGGCTGGCGAGCGCGCGCTGCCTCGCATCCTTCGGCTCAAGCAGTCCGCTTTTATCGTGCTTGCCGGCAAGGTAGCGCACGATCGAATTCGATTCCCACAAACGGAAACCGTCGTCTTCCTCCAGAGTAGGGACGAGCCCATTAGGATTCATCGCGAGGTAAGCGGGCTCCCTGTTCTTTCCAAACGGCCCGCCAATATCGATGCGCTCGTGTTCAAGCTTGAGCTCGCCCACTGCCCACATGGCTTTTTGCACGTTGGAGGATGTTTTCCGGCCCCAGATTTTGATCATCGCGGTTTCTCTTTCACTATCTTGCGCACTCTCTTAGCGACCGTAGCAACCGCCATGAAATTCAATCCAGCCGGCGTGCTTCTTCCGGCAGCATGATCGGGATTCCGTCACGGATCGGATAGGCGAGCTTTGCCTTGCGCGAAATCAGCTCCTGCCTTTCGGCGTCGTACTCGAGAGGCCCTTTTGTGACCGGGCACACAAGAATTTCCAGCAGTTTCGGATCAACGCTGTCGGCGGGCCGTTCGGCAGGCGGGACGTTGGACATAAGGCCTCTCTCTGGTCATGCCCGGACCTTGTGCCGGGCATCCACGACTCCATGATCGTAGCCTAAGGACATGGATGGCCAGGGCAAGCCCGGCCAGTGCCGTTTCCGATCACTGGAGTTGCGGCTCGCCCTCGGTATTTTTCTTCGCGAGTTCGATCTCGGTGATCGCGATAAGGATCTCGGCGCGCGTCTTTAAGTCGGGCGCCTCCAGGAGCGCCTGTTTCTCCGCCGTTCCGTACGGGGACATCATCGACAATGCATTGACCAGCGCTTCATTCGGCGCTCTTTCGATGCCTTCCCAGTCGGCCTTCAAATCGTTGGCTTTCAGAAACTCGGTAAGGGCCGAAAGCAATGCCGAGCGATCGACGGCGTTTTCGCCCTTGCGTGCAATAAAATCATCAGCGAAAGGCGCGTAAG
>DAISKM010000203.1:0-6508 GCA_036820945.1 Pseudolabrys sp. | reverse complement strand
CGCCGCATGAAACGCGATGCTGTCGGGATCGGATTGAGTGCGGCGCCTGTCGAGCACCGGCGTGAGATCGGCGCCGCCGCCAAACCAGGCTTTGCTGGTGACGACGAAACGCGTGTTCATGTGAACCGCCGGCACGTTTGGATTGTGCAGATGCGCGATCAACGAAATGCCGGATGCCCAGAAGCGCGGATCTTCTCCCGCGCCGGGAATCTCCTTGCGGAACTCCGGGGCAAATTCGCCGTAAACCGTCGAACAGTGCACGCCGACCTTTTCGAACACGCGCCCGTGCATAAGCGCCATCACGCCGCCACCACCCGGTTGGCCGCTGTGGTCGGTGCGTTCCCATGGCGTGCGCACGAAGCGGCCGGCGTCCCGGTTCGCAAAAGGCGCATTCTCGGGCAGGGCATCTTCCAGCGCCTCGAAGGCGGTACAGATATCGTCGCGCAGCGCCTCGAACCATGCGCGGGCGCGTGTCTTGCGTGCCTCCAGTTGTCCTGCGTCCATAGCCGGCTCCGGATGGAAAATATAACCCGCGCTGGTTGCTAGCACACTCGTGCCGCGTCCTGTTTGGTCTCGATCAGTCAACTTTGAACCCGGCCGTTTGACGCAGTGCCTCGCCTGCCACCATGGCGGCGGCCATTGCAACGTTAATCGACCGCATGCCGGGACGCATCGGTACCCGCAGACGTGCGTCGGCAGCCTTGTGCACTGCCTCGGGAACGCCGGCGCTCTCGCGGCCGAACAGCAGGACCTGGTCGTCGCTGAATGTGTGCTCGATGTACGAACGCTCGGCGGCGGTCGTCAGCAGCACCAGCGCCAGGCGTTCGCGGACTCGCCACTCCTCGAAAGCGGAAAACGACGGGTGCCGGGTGAGGGAGACCTGGTCGAGGTAGTCCATGCCAGCCCGACGGAAGGCGCGATCGGTGACCGGGAAGCCGGCAGGCTCGATGATATGCACCTCAATACCGAGACAGGCACAAAGCCGGAGAATCGTCCCGGTATTCTGCGGGATGTCCGGCTCGTAAAGGGCGATCCGGATAGCGGTACGGGTGATCTCCATGCCTCGGACCAGGCCGGTCTATCCAAACGATTTATGCGACCAATCTTCGCGGGACGCGCGCGCAATCAAGCCCCCATTGAGCCGCGCAGATTGCGCGCATATGTAGCATTTAGAGCGCGGGCGGGCGCAAAATCAGTGCCCAGCCTTGTTAGTCGGGCCTTTCCGGGCTTGCGCTATCACGGCAAGGGTGCCAATAGAACGCCACCGACGCGCTGTCCTGCCTTTTCGGGGCTGCCGCAACCGGGGCCGCCCCGCCGCCCGAAGGACTTCGCTCCGGGTTCCAGCCGCGGGCGGAAGAATAAGCCAGCCGGAGGAGAGGACCTAAGACGTGACGACCGTGTCTTCGGCGGAGCACACGCGCCGCGACTTTCTTTATATCGCCACTGGTGCCGTGGGCGCGGTAGGCGCTGCTGCCACCCTCGTTCCCCTGATTGCACAGATGAATCCGGACGCCTCGACCATCGCAGCGGGGGCGCCGATCGAGGTCGATCTTGCGCCGATCGCCGACGGGCAGATCATCAAGGTGTTCTGGCGATCGAAGCCGATCTTCATCTTCCATCGCACCAAGAAGGAAATCGAGGAGGCGCAAAAGGTCAATGTCGCGAGCCTGCCCGATCCGCAGCCGGACTCGGCGCGCGTCAAGCAGGGACATGACCAGTGGCTCGTGGTCATCGGCATCTGCACCCATCTCGGCTGCATCCCGCTCGCCCATCAGGGCCAATATGGCGGCTGGTTCTGCCCGTGCCACGGCTCGGTCTATGACACCGCTGGGCGAATCCGGCAGGGCCCGGCCCCGAGAAACCTGGAGCTGCCGCCCTACAAGTTCGTTTCCGACACCAAGATCCAGATCGGCTGAGCACGTCTATTCAAGGTTCAATCATGAGCGGACACTCGACCTACAAACCGCAGAGCAAATTTCTGCAATGGCTCGAGAGGCGGCTGCCGATCGGCGGTCTCATTCATTCCTCGTTCGTCGTCTATCCGGTCCCGCGTAACCTGAATTACTTGTGGACGTTCGGCGGCATCCTCGCATTCATGCTCGGCGTGCAGATCGTCACCGGCATTGTGCTGGCGATGCATTACACGCCGCATGTCGACTTTGCCTTCAAGTCCGTTGAGATCATCATGCGCGACGTCAACTACGGTTGGCTGTTGCGCTACCTGCACGCCAACGGCGCTTCGATGTTCTTCCTCGCCGTCTACATTCACATGTTCCGGGGCATCTATTACGGGTCGTACAAGGAACCGCGCGAGGTGCTCTGGATCCTCGGTGTCATCATCTACCTCTTGATGATGGCAACCGGTTTCATGGGCTATGTGCTGGTCTGGGGCCAAATGAGCTTCTGGGCGGCGACCGTCATCACCAACCTGTTCTCCGCCATTCCGGGCGTTGGCGATACGATCGTGACCTGGCTGTGGGGTGGCTATGCGGTCGGAAATCCGACCCTCAATCGCTTCTATTCGCTGCACTACCTGCTGCCGTTTGTGATCGCGGGCGTTGTGGTGCTGCACATCTGGGCGCTGCATGTCGCAGGTCAGAACAATCCGACCGGCATCGAGCCGAAATCGGAGAAGGATACGGTGGCGTTCACGCCCTATGCCACGATCAAGGACGCGTTCTTCCTGGCGGCCTTTTTGATCCTCTATGCCTGGTTTGTGTTCTACATCCCGAACTTCCTTGGCCATGCCGATAACTATATTCCCGCCAATCCTGCGGTGACCCCGACCCATATCGTGCCTGAATGGTATTACCTGCCGTTCTACGCGATCCTGCGCGCGATTCCCGACAAGCTGATGGGCGTGATCGCGCTCGGCGCTTCGATCTTGATCCTGGCATTCCTGCCCTGGCTCGACACGTCGCGCGTACGTTCGGCGCGTTATCGGCCGCTGTTCAAGCAGTTCTTCTGGCTGTTCGTGGTCGTCTGCGTCGGGCTTGGCTGGCTCGGCTCCAAGCCGCCGGAGGGCATCTACGTCATCCTCGCGCGGGTCTTCACTATTTACTATTTCGCGTTTTTCCTCGTCATCCTGCCGCTGCTCGGCATCTTCGAAAAGACCAAGCCGGAGCCGAATTCAATTTCGGACTCGGTACTTGGTGCGAAGGCGTGAGCGGGAGGATGAACATGAAAATGCAGCGGACCATCATTGCTCTCGCGCTCGCGGGCTGCGTTGGCATGCTCGCCTTGCCGGTAAACGCGCAGGAGCATGAGCATGAAACACCGACCCCGCCAAAACTGAGATGGTCATTCTCCGGTCCGTTCGGAAAATATGATCCGGCACAGCTCCAGCGTGGATTCAAGATCTACAAGGAAGTGTGCGCATCCTGCCATTCAATCCAGATGCTGGCTTTCCGTAATCTGGCCGATCCGGGCGGACCGGGCTTCTCGGAAGCGCAGGCAGCGGCGGTTGCGTCGGAATACAAGATCAAGGACCTCGACGAGAAAGGCGAGCCGACCGAACGTCCGGGCCGGCCGGCGGACAATTTCCCGCCGCCGTTTCCGAACGAGCTGGCCGCGAAAGCGGCAAACGGCGGTGTCGCACCGCCCGACATGTCGACACTGGCCAAGGCGCGCACCTATGAGCGCGGCTTTCCCTGGTTCGTCTTCGATACGATCACGCAGTATCAGGAACAGGGTCCGGACTACATCGCCGCGCTTATGAAGGGCTACGAGGAGGCCCCAAAGGGCTTCCAGTTGCCTCCCGGCGGCCACTACAATAAATATTTTCCAGGCCACAACATCGCGATGCCGCCTCCACTGCAGGACGGCCAGGTGACCTTCGATGACGGCGCGCCGCAGACGCTCGATCAGTATTCGAAGGATATTTCGGCCTTTATGATGTGGGCAGCCGAGCCGCACATGCTCGCACGCAAGCGCATCGGCCTTCAGGTCATGATCTTCCTGATCGTTTTTGCAGGGCTGATGTATTTCACCAAGAAGAAGGTCTGGCACGAAGTCGAAAAGCCGACCGAGATCGGGCACGGCCAGGATCCGAAAAAGACGACGGTCTGAATTTGTAAGAATGGCTTCGGCCCGAGTACAAGCCTTGTTGCCGGGCATCCACGTCTTTAAAGCTCTAACGCAAGTGAGACGTGGATGGCCGGGACGAGCCCGGCCATGACGGGGTGGGGAATGACCAAATCCATTCTCGGTGTTATCGGCGGGTCAGGCATCTACGGATTGCCGGGACTGACGAATGTGCGCGAGCAGCGCATTGTCAGCCCCTGGGGCGAGCCATCCGCACCTTTGCGCACCGGGGAGATCGCGGGCCTGCCGGTCGTGTTTCTCTCGCGCCATGGCGAGGGCCACCGGCTGTCGCCTTCCGAAATCAACTATCGGGCCAACATCGACGCGGTCAAGCGGGCCGGTGTGACCGATCTCGTGTCATTGTCCGCCTGCGGCTCGTTCAAGGAAGAATTGCCTCCAGGCAGCTTTGTGTTAATCGACCAGTTCGTCGACCGCACCCACAAGCGGGAGAGCTCGTTTTTCGGCAAGGGACTGGTGGCGCATGTGTCGATGGCGCATCCGGTATCCCCGCTATTGCGATCGCATCTGCGTGCCGCCGCGCTGGCGGAAGGCATCGAACCCCGCTGGGGCGGCACTTACGTGTGCATCGAAGGTCCGCAATTTTCCACCTACGCGGAGAGCATGACCTACAAACAGCTGGGCTACTCGGTCATCGGCATGACCAATATGCCGGAAGCCAAGCTCGCGCGCGAAGCCGAGATTTGTTACGCAACGGTTGCAATGGTGACGGATTTCGACTGCTGGCACCCCGAACACGACGCTGTCACTGTGCAGGAAATCATCAAGGTGCTGCGGGCCAATGCGGAAAAGGCCAAACGGCTTGTTGCGCGACTCGCACGCGATTTTCCCCGCGAGCACGAGCCGTGCCCAACCGGGTCGGATCGCGCGCTCGACACGGCGCTGATTACGGCGCCTGAGGCCCGCGATCCCGCGCTGATTAAAAAGCTCGATGCCGTTGCCGGTCGGGTGCTCGGCGGCTAGCCTCGCCGCTATAAGGTTCACGCTGGCGTCGTTCAATTACGTACGCTTCATGCAGGTTAAGAACGAGTCATGCCCGGGCTTGTCCCGGCCATCCACGTCTTGGCCTTGTTACTCTGCTAAAGTCGTGGATGCCCGCGACAAGCCCGGGCATGATGGGCGGGAGACCATTATTCAACAAGCACCCGGGAGAGCCGATGCAAATCGTCGATGTAAATCAGCAGCCGAGTGAAGAATGGCGGGCAGGGGTCACGACGCGCATGAGAGCCTCCGCGGCAAATAACGCGACGCAGCTTTGCCTGTTCGAGCAATGGTGCGATCCGGGACATGGCGCACCGACCCACCTGCATGCGGTTGAGGAAATACTATGCGTGCGCGAAGGACAGGCTGACGTCTGGATCGATGATCAGCACATCACCTTGACCAGCGGACAACTCATCATCGTGCCGGCTGGCCGCAAGCATGGTTTCTCAAACAGCGGCGAGGCAGTTCTTCACATCGAGTCGACGCTTGCCGCGCCGGTGTTCGAGGCCGCCTATGACGACAAGCGAGAGACGCCGCGACGTTGGCTGCCGGCGGTGATGAAATGACGCTTCGCACGCCCCAAACGCGTCATGGCCGGGCTTGTCCCGGCCATCCACGTCTTTATACCTTTTAGGTCGTGGATGCCCGGCACAAGGCTTGTGCTCGGGCCGGCGGAGCCGGACCCGAGTGCCGGGCATGACGACTGAAAAGCTTTGCTGTCTCGATTATGGCATTTGGCGCTCATGGCCTCTCCCGAACTCGAAAAAGATCTGCGCGCGGCAATCCGCAATATCCCCGACTATCCCAAACCCGGCATCATGTTTCGCGACATCACGACATTGCTGGGCGACGCGCGCGCATTTCGCCGCGCGGTCGATGAACTGGTGCAGCCTTGGGCCGGCATGAAGATCGACAAGGTCGCCGGCATTGAGGCGCGCGGCTTCATTCTCGGGGGCGCAGTCGCACACCAGGTCTCGGCCGGATTCATCCCGATCCGAAAGAAAGGCAAATTGCCCTACAAGCGCGTCACCATCGGCTATTCGCTCGAATACGGCATCGACGAAATGGAGATGCATGAAGACGCCGTGAAGACGGGCGAACGGGTGATCCTCGTGGATGACCTCATTGCAACGGGAGGCACGGCGGAGGGTGCGGTGAAGCTGTTGCGTCAACTCGGCGCCAACGTGCTCGCCGCTTGCTTCGTTATTGATCTGCCCGAACTCGGCGGCGCGGACAAATTGCGCAAGCTGCAGGTGCCCGTGCGCACGTTGATTTCATTCGAGGGGCATTAGGCGGACCATACGAGTCATGCCCCGACATGAGAGGTGAACGCACTGTCTCTCATTCGTCATGCCCGGCCCTGTGCCGGGCATCCACGTCTTACTTCATCTCAAGACGTGGATGGCCGGGACAAGCCCGGCCA
>DAISKM010000202.1:2889-6533 GCA_036820945.1 Pseudolabrys sp. | reverse complement strand
TCCCGAAGGAATGGCCCTTGCCCGAATTGAAGGTCCCCGGCGATGAAGCGAAAGCGTGGCGCGCGCGACGGATGATTGGCAATGAAGCGCGGCCAATCGTTGCCTTGTCGCCGGGCGCGGTCGGCGCCGGCAAGGCCTGGCCCGCCGCGCATTATAGCCAGCTCGCCAAACTGCTCGTCCAGGAAGGGGCTTCGGTCTGGGTTTTGGGCGGACCGAACGAAACATCGATCGCACAAGAAATAGCGGCGACAGCGGGTAGCCGGGTGCGGGATCTAACCAGCACCGATTTACGCAATGCGGTCCTCGCTCTTGCTGCTGCAGATATTTCCGTTACGAATGATTCTGGCCTGATGCATGTGTCAGCGGCAATCGGTACGCCAACGATCGCCATCTTTGGGCCAACCAGCCCATGGCATTGGAAGCCGCTCAATCCAGTCGCCGCCATCCTGGAGCCGCCCGGCGATGAGCGTGCGCGCGAGCGTGCACGCACCGACGGCAATATTGCCGTGCGCGACCGACGCACCGATGATGTCACCGTGGAAACAGTGCTTACGACCGCACGTAAAGTGATCGCGCAGGCAAAGATCAATGCTGGCCGGCACGACCGTTAACGAATGGCCGAAGCAACCTGACGTGACGTTTTTTTCGTGGTATCAACCGGCATGGCCAAACCGAAACCCGCCGATGTGACCGCCGACCGAGCGCAGGCGACGATTGCGTCGGCACTGCGCACCCTTGAAGCCGAAGGCAGCGGCGTCGACGCCCTAGCCGCGGCACTGCGCGACGGCCTTGGAACTTCCTTTGCGGCCGCGATCGACGTAATCCGCGCTGCGGAAGGACGCGTGATCGTGACCGGCATTGGGAAGTCCGGTCATATTGCACGCAAGATCGCGTCCACTTTCGCCTCCACCGGCACTCCGGCATTTTTCGTTCATCCCGGCGAGGCGAGCCACGGCGATCTTGGGATGATCGGCAACCACGACGTCATCCTGGCCCTTTCGTGGTCGGGCGAAACGGCCGAGTTGAAAAACATCGCCGATTATTCCCGCCGCCATAACATCAAGTTGATCGCGATGACGGCGATCCCGGACAGCGCTTTGGCAAAGGTTGCGGATGTCGTGCTCGCGCTACCGCAGGCGCGCGAGGCTTGCCCGCACAATCTCGCGCCGACAACGTCTTCCCTGATGCAGCTTGCCCTCGGCGATGCCTTGGCCATCGCGCTCCTGGAAAGCCATGGTTTTACGGCCGTCGATTTCGGTCTGCTGCATCCAGGCGGCAAGCTTGGCACACTTCTGAAAACGGTCGGCGACATCATGCATACGGGCGTGGCAATGCCACTGTCCCCGCTGGGCACGCGGATGTCGGAGGCGATCCTGGAAATGACCGCGAAGGGGTTCGGCTGCGTCGGCATCACTGATCCGGGCGGGTTACTTGTGGGAATTGTTACCGACGGCGACCTGCGTCGGCACATGCACGACAAGTTACTCGACGCCAGCGTTGACAAGGTCATGACGCGCGGGCCAAAGACAGTGCGCCGCGATCAACTGCTCAGCGAGACCCTCGATATGCTCAACACCATGAAAGTCACCGCGCTGTTTGCCATCGAGGGCGGCAAACCGGTCGGCATCATTCACGTCCACGATCTGTTGCGGGTCGGCACGGCGTAAACGAAAAATCTATCCGGTCATCGTCGAGACAGCGCCGAGAACCTCATCGACGGTCGGTGGCATTCCCTTGTCACCCAGGATCGAGCGTAGGCCGCTTCCGACCGGCCCCGTCAGGTCAGGCTTGCTGCCGGTAAATATCGCGACCAGCGGGACAGCCAGCGCGGCCGCAAGGTGCAGAAGCCCGGTGTCCACTCCGACAACGAACTGCGCGCCGCCGATCAACTTTGCGACCTCATCGAGGGGCGCCCGCTCCGGTACGCGTGCCCCCGGTACCTCTCGCGCAATATTCTCGCTGCGCCTGCGCTCGATCTCGCTTCCCCAAGGTAAGATAATTTCAAGTTCGCGATCTTGGCCGAGCGCACGCCCCAGCGCGATCCACTGCGCCTCGGGCCATTCTTTTTCGGCACGCGCAGTCGCGTGGAGCAAAACGGCATAGCGCGACGCGCCGCCCACAAAACGAGCATGATCGAGGCCGAAGTCGGGAGCCCCCTGCGGAACATAGCCCAATGCCAACCCGCTCAGGATCCTGTTGCGCTCGACCGCGTGAAGACGACGGTCGACACGGTGGCGCACATCGTAAAAAAGCGACGCCAGAGGTTCCCTGATGCTCGAAGCGTCGTACCCATGCCGGCGTCCACTCGCCATCCGCGAGAGCAGACCGCTACGCAAAAGTCCCTGGGTATCGACGATGTCGCTGTACTCGCAGGCCCGGACAGCGCGGAAACTCTTGCCCATCTCAGCTATGGTGGTCGGCGTCAAAACCGATTTTCTCCAGCGCCGCCATGCGACCGGGATAACTTCGGTCGCGGCTGGATGTAGCCGCACCAGTGGCGCAAACTGTTCTTCGACCAGCCAGCTGAACGTCGCGTCAGCCCGCGCCGACCGCGCATCGGTCAATGCCGGCATGTGATGGATCACGTCGCCAAGCGAGGAGGTCTTGATGAAAAGAATGTTGGCCATCGCGCGTCAGGCATGCATATACCCGGCCTTAGGAATGGCCGCTATAACCCTGCCATCGCACCACGGGATGAAAACGCGGATATTATGGGCGTGGGACAGGTTCGCTCGAGCTCAAAGGATCTATTGAAATGACCGTTTTGGTCACCGGCGGCGCCGGCTATATCGGCAGCCATATGGTGCACCAACTCGCCGATGCGGGCGAGCCGGTGGTCGTCCTCGATAATTTATCGACAGGATTCCGCTTTCTAATTCCGGGTTCGGTACCCTTTATCGCGGGCAGCACGGGCGACCGGGCCCTGGTAAATGACATCATCGCGCATTACGGCGTCACCGCCATTGTCCACTTCGCCGCCTCGATCGTCGTGCCGGAATCCGTTTCCGACCCGCTGACGTACTACGGCAACAACACCATGAACACATGCGCGCTGCTTGATGCCGCAATCAAGGCAGGCGTTCGGGACTTCATTTTTTCCTCGACGGCCGCAGTCTACGGCGCGACGGAGGCTGGGCCGATAAGGGAGAACTCCCCGACAGCACCGCTCTCTCCCTACGGTACGTCGAAGCTGATGGCGGAAATAATACTGCACGATGCGGCCAGGGCCTACGGCCTGCGTTTCGTTACCCTGCGCTACTTCAACGTCGCAGGCGCCGATCCAAAAATGCGCACCGGCCAGGCAACGTTGACTGCAACGCACCTCATCAAGGTCGCCTGCGAAACGGCCATCGGCAAGCGTCCAAAAATGGAAATTTTCGGAACGGACTATCCTACGCCGGATGGCACCTGCATACGCGACTACATTCACGTGAGCGATCTGGTCGACGCGCATTCTTCCGCGCTTGCCTATTTGCGAAACGGCGGGGCCAGCGCAACGCTCAACTGCGGCTATGGGCGCGGCTCTTCGGTTATCGAAGTCATCGACGCCGTACGGCGCGCAAGCGGACGCGATTTCCCCGTTGAGGTTTCGCGCCGTCGTCCGGGCGATCCGCCGACGCTTGTCGCAAACGTCGAGCGTATCC
>DAISKM010000202.1:0-2879 GCA_036820945.1 Pseudolabrys sp. | reverse complement strand
TATCCATGCAACGCTGCCTTGGCGTCCGCGATTTCAGAATCTCGATACGATCGTCACGCACGCGCTTGCATGGGAAAAGCAGCTGGCAAGCCGCCGCAAAGACGCCGTTTCTTGATAAATTTGCAGGCTCTCGCGGCCAAGGGTCGATTTTGGCTTGAAAAATTCTTCGGCCGCAGGCAAGGAATGCCACTCCTGCCCCGACGGGCCCTATTCGCAGCTCACTGAGGGCGGATGAACGATCACAGTTTGCCATCGACCGCCGACGAGCGTTACGGCTCTCTCGCCCTGATCCGGCGCTTGCTCACCGAACAGGGGCTGGCGCACTGGCGCCGATACGCCGGCGCCTTCGCGCTTATGGCGGTGGCCGCGGGTTGCACAGCCGCCAGTGCCTGGCTCATCGGCGACGTAATCAACCAAGCCTACGTTAATCGCAGCCTGAGCGGAATCGTCACGCTTGGCATCATCACGATCGCGTTGTTCGCGACCAAAGGATTTGCAACGTACGGCCACAGCGTCATGTTGTCGCGTATCGGCAACCACATTGTTGCCGACAATCAGCGCGCAGTTTTTTCCAAGCTGCTCAATGAGGGCCTTGGCTTTTTCTCCAATCGGCACTCGACCGAGTTCATCGCGCGGCTGTCGACCGGCGCGGCGGCGGCGACGCAGGTCATCAATCTGCTGATCACCTCGGTCGGAAGAGACCTGCTGTCATTGATCGGCCTGGTCTTTGTCATGGTGATGCAGGACCCGCTGATGTCGTTCTTCACCTTTGTGGTCGCCCCGCCGGCTTTCTTCTTTCTGCGCAAGCTGATCCGGCGCATTTATTCGATCGCGCGGAGCCAATTTCATGGCGGCACCCGCATCATCGAGACCTTGCAGGAAACCTTGCAGGGTATCCGCATCGTGAAAGCTTTCACACTCGAAGACATCATGCGCGAGCGTTTCGACCGGAACGTCGCTGCGGTCGAGCATGACGCCAACAAGATGGCGCGGGTGTCCAATCGCGCAACCCCGCTGATGGAAACGCTCGGCGGCTGTGCGATCGCTACCGCCATTACCTATGGCGGATACCGGGTAATCGAGACGGGCGCGACGCCGGGCCAGTTCTTCTCCTTCATCGCCGCCTTCCTGCTGGCCTATGAGCCGGCAAAACGCCTCGCTCGCCTGAATATTGAGCTCAGCAGCGCGCTGGTCGGCGTGCGCGTCCTGTTCGAAGTGCTGGATAGCCCGCCAAGCGAGCCGCTCGATAGCAACAAGCCGAGCTTGCAAATCAAGAGCGCGCGTCTTGGTTTCGATGACGTCCATTTCGCGTATCGGAATGACGAACCGGTGCTGCGCGGGATGTCTTTTGTGGCAGAGCCGGGCAGGCTGACCGCCCTGGTCGGCCCGTCGGGCGGCGGAAAGTCGACGGTATTCAACCTCCTCTTGCGGTTCTATGACGCAAAGCAAGGCAAGGTTCTCATCGACGGACAGGATATCGTTTCGGTATCGCGGCGCTCACTCCGGCAGCACATCGCCTATGTGGGACAGGATATATTTTTGTTCCGTGCCACGGTTCGCGAGAACATTGAGTTCGGCAAGCCAGGCGCGAGCGAGGATGAGATTGTGGCAGCTGCCAAGGCCGCGTACGCACACGACTTCATCATGTCGTTTCCCCGCGGCTACGATACGCCGGTCGGCGAGCACGGCTTGCAACTTTCCGGCGGTCAGCGCCAGCGAGTCGCGATTGCGCGCGCCCTTATCAAGAACGCACCGATCATATTGCTTGACGAGGCGACCGCGGCGCTCGATTCCGAATCTGAACTGCAGGTCCGCGAAGCCATGGACCATCTGTGCCAGGACCGCACCACGCTTGCAATCGCGCATCGGCTTCATACCGTCTCGCATGCCGACTGCATTCACGTGGTCGAGGACGGACGGGTTGTTGAATCCGGCCGACATGACGACCTGCTGCGCGCGGGCGGCCGCTACGCCTCGTTCTACCGCCTCCAGCTCAAGGAGCAGGAGAAAGACGCTCCCGTCGTCGCGGTTGCATCTTGATAGACCGCTGTTGACGGCGGCGCACGACACCTGATACGCACACCCACCTTTTCCTGTACGCGCATTGTCGCGCAGCCAGACCACTCTCGCGCCAGAGCGATATCCAGCCGATCATGACCGACAGCCGCTACGTCATTCCGCCCGCGCCGCAAGCTGCAATCGCGGTTGCAGGCTCCGACAAGATGTTCCCTGTCCGCCGCATCTGGTGCGTCGGCCGCAATTACATTGAGCACATTCGCGAGATGGGGCAGGACGAGCGTGCGCCCCCTTTCTTCTTCGCCAAGCCTGCGGACGCCATTGTGTCCGACGGCGGCACGGTACCTTATCCTTCGCTGACCAAGGATATGCACCACGAAGTTGAGCTTGTGGTTGCCCTAAAGAGCGGCGGGCGAAACATCCCGGTAGCCAAGGCCAATGATTGCATCTTCGGCTATGCCGTCGGCATCGACCTGACCCGCCGCGATCTGCAAATCGCCTCGCGCGACGTGAAGCGCCCATGGGAAATCGGAAAGGCTTTCGATTCCTCGGCGCCATGCGGTCCATTGATGCCGGCGAGCAAGATCGGACATCCGGCAAAAGGCCGAATTGTCCTCAAGGCCAACGGCCAGGTTCGCCAGGATGGCGACCTCAATCAGATGATCTGGAATGTCCCGGAAACGATTTCGAAGCTTTCCGAGATGGTGACACTCGAGCCCGGCGATATCATCATGACCGGCACTCCCTCGGGGGTCGCCGCGACTGTGGTGGGAGACAAGCTCGACTGCGAGATAGAAGGCGTCGGCAAACTGACGGTGACCATCGGCCCGCCGCTCAAGTAATACTAATTCGCATCAGCATTT
>DAISKM010000201.1:4803-6536 GCA_036820945.1 Pseudolabrys sp. | reverse complement strand
CAATGAAGTCATACATGCGCGCCTGGCGCAGCGTGACCTTGCACCCGATGGCCTGTCCGTCGCGCAGCTTGTAGGTCGCGATCGATTTGCGTGACTTGGTGATGACAACTTTCTGACCGGCGATCAGCGACAGGTCATTGGCAGCGTTGTCCACCTTTTTGCGGTCGGCAACGCCTTCACCGATACCCATGTTGAGCACGACCTTGGTGATCTTGGGCACCTGCATGCGGTTGGTGTAGCTGAACTGCTTTGACAGCTGCTCTCGGACCACCTGGTCGAAGTGCGTCTTCAGGCGCGCGATGTAGTCCGAGCGCTCGCGCGGCTTTTTCACCTTCGGCGCATCACCCTTCGGCCCATCTCCTTTGGGCGCGCCGCCCTCTTTCGCACTTTTCTGGGCGCCCTGGGGCTTTTGCGGCTTCTGCGCCTTCTTTGCTTCGTTTTGCTGCGTATCAGCCATCGATTTCAACTCCGGAACGCTTGGCGATGCGCACCTTCTTGCGCGCGTCGCCTTCGCCGACGAACTTGAAGCCGACACGAGTCGGCTTTCCGTCCTTGGGGTCGGCCACAGCAAGATTCGACAGATGGATCGTGCTCTCCTTGGAGATGATCCCGCCTTCCTGCTGCGCGGTCTGCCGCTGATGGCGCTTGACCATGCCAATCCCGCGCACCAGCGCCCGATCCCGATCGGGACGCACCTCGATCACCTCGCCGGTGCGGCCCTTGTCGCGGCCGGCAAGAACCACCACCTTGTCGCCCTTGCGGATCTTTGCCGCCATCACAGCACCTCCGGGGCGAGCGAAATGATCTTCATGTGATTTTTGGCGCGCAACTCGCGTGGCACGGGCCCGAAGATGCGCGTGCCCACCGGCTCCATCTGAGGCGTAATCAGCACGGCCGCATTCCGATCGAAGCGGATGACCGACCCATCGGGACGCTTGATGTCCTTGGAAATGCGCACGACAACGGCCTTCATAACGTCGCCTTTTTTCACACGGCCACGCGGAATTGCCTCTTTAACCGAAACGACAATGACGTCGCCGATGGTGGCATACTTGCGCTTGGAGCCGCCGAGCACCTTGATGCACATGACGCGGCGCGCGCCGGAGTTGTCCGCCACATCGAGGTTGGTTTGCATCTGAATCATGATGCGGCTCTCACTGTCTGATGGCTCATAATGCCTACTGAACTTTCTGCTTCTTCTCGCCGCGCACGACTTCCCAGCGCTTGAGCTTCGAGATCGGACGGCGCTCTTCGATCCATACAAGATCGCCAACGGCGTACGTGTTGGCCTCATCATGCGCGTGGTACTTCTTCGAGCGGCGAATGGTTTTTTTCATCGTCGGGTGCGTAAAGCGACGCTCAACGCGCACGACGATTGTCTTGTCCTGCTTGTCGCTCACGACGACGCCATGGAGCGTACGCTTCGGCATCTAGAACCTCTTATTCCTTCGATTTCGTCTTGGCGCGCGTCTTGGTTTTCGCAGCGGCCTTCGGCTTGCTTGCTTTTGGCTTTTTAGCGACAGGCACGGCGTCTGCCTTCGGCGCCGGCTCCGGCATCCCGGCGCGCTTTTGCGCCGCGATCGTTTTCATGCGCGCGATATCGCGCCGGATCGTCCGCACGCGAGAAGTGTTCTCGAGCTGCCCGGTGGCGCGCTGGAAGCGCAGATTGAACTGCTCCTTCTTCAGCTTGAGGACTTCGTCATCGAGCTGATCGAGCGTCATCGCTCTTGCGT
>DAISKM010000201.1:0-4793 GCA_036820945.1 Pseudolabrys sp. | reverse complement strand
CTTGCGTCGGCGGCTTTCATGGCGTCACTCGGCGATGCGTTCAATGAAACGGGTTTTGACCGGCAGCTTGGCGGCGGCTAGGCCCAGGGCCTCCCTGGCAACGTCGACCGGAATGCCGTCGACCTCGAACAAGATGCGGCCAGGCTTTACCCGCACGACCCAAATTTCGGGCGTTCCCTTGCCTTTGCCCATGCGCACCTCGATCGGCTTCTTTGACACGGGAACGTCGGGGAACACCCGGATCCACACGCGACCGGAACGCTTCATAAAGCGCGTGAGCGCACGGCGCGCAGCCTCGATCTGGCGCGCGGTGACGCGCTCAGGCTCCAGCGCCTTGAGGCCATATTGCCCGAAGGCAAGGGAGTTGCCGCTCGTGGCCAGGCCGTGGATGCGGCCCTTATGCGCCTTGCGGAACTTGGTACGGATCGGCTGCAGCATGACTTAAACTCTGCTCATCTCCTTAAGCCGCAGTCTCGCGGCGGGGGCGACCACTGTCGCCTTCGGCCAATTTTTTGTCTTGCGCCATCGGATCGTGCTCGAGGATTTCTCCCTTGAAGATCCAGACCTTCACCCCGCAGGTGCCGTACGTGGTGAATGCGGTCGCTACCCCATAGTCGACGTCGGCACGCAGCGTGTGCAGCGGCACGCGTCCTTCGCGATACCACTCCATGCGCGCGATTTCCGCCCCACCGAGACGTCCCGAGCAATTGATGCGGATACCTTCGGCGCCGAGACGCATTGCCGATTGAACCGCGCGCTTCATGGCGCGGCGGAACGCAACGCGACGCTCGAGCTGTTGCGCGATCGATTCCGCAACCAGTTGCGCGTCGAGCTCGGGCTTGCGGATCTCAACGATATTGATGACGACGTCGCTGTCCGTGAGCTTGGCAACCGACTTGCGCAATTTCTCGATGTCAGCACCCTTCTTGCCGATCACTACGCCAGGGCGGGCCGAGTGAATGGTCACGCGGCACTTCTTGTGCGGCCGCTCGATGACGATATGCGACACCGCTGCCTGCTTGAGCTGCTTCATCAACTCCTCGCGGATCTTGATGTCCTCATGGAGCAGCGAGCCGTATTCCGCCTTGCCGGCGAACCAGCGCGAATCCCAGGTGCGGTTGATGCCAACGCGCAGCCCGACCGGATTGACTTTCTGACCCATCGCGTACTCCTCAGGCTTCCGCCCGCGCCTCGACCTGACGCACAACGATGGTCAGGTGAGAGAACGGCTTGAAAATTCGTCCGACACGGCCGCGGCCGCGCGGGGTGAAGCGCTTGATTACCAGCGCCTTTCCGACATGGGCCTCGGCGACGACGAGATCGTCGACGTCGAGGTCGTGATTGTTCTCGGCGTTTGCGACCGCCGATTCCAGACACTTGCGGACATCCTTGGCGATGCGCTTGTGCGAAAACTGCAAATCAGCGAGCGCACTCGCGACCTTCTTGCCGCGAATGAGTTGGGCGACGAGGTTGAGCTTTTGCGGAGAAATCCGCAGCATCCTGCTCACAGCCTTGGCCTCGTTCTCGCCGAGGTCTCTCTCGCGTTGGCGCTTGCCCATGATCCTACTCTTTGTCCCTTAGCTCTCGCCCGAAGGCGCAGGGGCTGCCGGAGCCGGCGCACCCGGTGCGGCGGGCGCGCCCACGC
The DNA here is from genome assembly GCA_036820945.1 of Pseudolabrys sp. GTDB lineage: Bacteria > Pseudomonadota > Alphaproteobacteria > Rhizobiales > Xanthobacteraceae > Pseudolabrys. The sequence goes on along the minus strand of DAISKM010000201.1, from coordinate 3,148 downwards.
GCTTGGCCTTGCGATCGGACGAATGGCCGTAGAACATGCGTGTCGGCGCGAATTCGCCGAACTTGTGACCGACCATCTCTTCGTTCACGAGCACGGGAATGTGCTTCTGGCCGTTATAAACCGCGAAATTGAGCCCGACGAATTGCGGCAAGATGGTCGAACGGCGGCTCCATATCTTGATCATCTCGTGACGGCCCGACGCGCGAGCGGCCTCTGCCTTGCGCAGCAAATAACCGTCGACAAAAGGACCTTTCCAAACTGAGCGGGTCATATCTCGTCCTTACTGCTGCTTCTTCTTGCGATCATGCCGGCTCGCGACAATGAATCGCTCCGTACGTTTATTCTTCCGGGTCTTCTTGCCCTTGGTCGGGAAGCCCCACGGCGTCGTCCAGTGCTTGCCGCCCTTGGTGCGGCCGCCATGTGGGTGGTCGACCGGATTCATCGTGATGCCGCGGTTATGCGGCATACGGCCCTTCCAGCGTTGCCGGCCAGCTTTGCCGATCGCGGTATTCATATTGTCCGGGTTGGAGACGGCGCCAACTGTAGCCATGCATCGGCCATGCACCAGGCGCTGCTCCGACGTGTTGAGCCGCAGGATCACGTAGTCCTGATCGCGTCCGACGATCTGCGCGTAGCTGCCGGCGGAGCGCGCGATCTGACCGCCCTTCCCGATCTTGATCTCGACATTATGGACGATGGTTCCGACTGGAATATTCGCGATCGGCATGGCATTGCCGGGCTTTACGTCCGCGTGTTCGGACGCGACCACGGAATCGCCAGGGGCGAGACGCTGCGGCGCCAGGATATAGGCCAGCTCGCCGTCCTGATACTTAATCAGCGCGATGAAGCCGGTGCGGTTCGGGTCATATTCCAAACGTTCGACGGTCGCAGGTACATCGAATTTCCTGCGACGGAAATCGATCCGCCGATAGGCCTGCTTGTGACCGCCCCCGCGGAAACGCGAGGTGATGCGGCCGTGATTATTGCGGCCTCCCGTCGAATTCTGCCCCTCGGTGAGCGACTTCACGGGTGGACCTTTATGGAGGGTCGAGCGGTCGACGATCACCAGCTGGCGCTGGCCTGGCGTCACCGGATTGTATGTTTTCAACGCCATCGCAACGCTCTCCTTACAATCCCGTGGTCACGTCGATCCTGTGACCCTCTTCGAGCGTCACGATCGCGCGCTTGACGTCGGACTGTTGTCCGAGCCGGTTGCGGAATGCCTTGCGCTTGCCCGGACGCGTGAGCGTGTTGACGCTCTTCACCTTCACGTCGAACAGCTTCTCCACCGCCTCCTTGATCTGCGGCTTGGTGGCAGCCTTGGCCACCTTGAACGTGACCTTGTTGTGCTCGGACGCCATGGTCGCCTTTTCGGTGATTACCGGAGCGATGATGACGTCGTAGTGGCGCGGATCGCTGGTGCTCATTTGAATCGCGCCTCCAGCGCATCGAGTGCGGCCTTGGTCAGCACCAGGGTCTTGCGCCGCAGGATGTCGTAGACGTTTATGCCCTGAACCGGCAGGACATCGATATTCGGAATATTGCGCGCAGCGGACCGGAAATTGGCTTCGATCTCGGCGCCGTCGATGATCAGCGCGTTTTCAAGCCCGAGCTTGCCGAATTGCTTCGCCAAGGCCTTGGTCTTGGCATCCTTTAGCGTTGCCTTGTCGAGCAAAATGATGCCGCCATCCTTGGCCTTCGAGGAGAGCGCGTGCTTGAGTGCCAGCGCGCGCACTTTTTTCGGCAGATCGATGGCGTGACTGCGCACCACCGGGCCAAACGCGCGGCCGCCGCCACGGAATTGGGGGACGCGCGCCGAGCCGTGACGCGCACCGCCCGTTCCCTTCTGCGCGTACATTTTCTTGCCGGTGTGCCAGATTTCGCTGCGGCCCTTGGTCTTGTGGGTGCCGCGCTGACGTTTGGCGAGCTGCCAGTTCACGCAACGCTGGATGATGTCGGCACGTGGCTCGAGGCCGAAGATCGCATCCGGCAACGTGGCCTTTCCGGCGTCCTTGCCATCGAGGGCGACGATCTTGAGTTCCATTACTCGCCCTCCTTCTTCTTCGCAGCGGATGGCTTATCGGCAGCCTTCGCGCTCTTGTCGGCTTTGGCGGCCTGCTTTGCACGCTCGGCGGCCGGTCCGGCAGCGGCAGTCGGCGCCGTGGCTTGTTCAGCTTTAGCCGGCGCCGCCTCGGCCTTCGGCTGTTCCTTGGGCTGATCTTCAGTTTTGGCGTTTTTCTGTTCGGGGTTCGCCGCGGCCGCTTCGCTCACGCGAAACTTGCCTGGTTTCGGTGCTTCCTTGGGCAGCTTTTTCTTAACCGCGTCGCGCACAGTGACCCAGCCGCTCTTGGCACCGGGCACTGCCCCCTCGACCAGAATAAGGCCGCGCTCGACGTCGGTCTGCACGACCTTGAGATTGAGGGTGGTGACGCGGTCGACGCCGAGGTGGCCCGGCATTTTCTTGTTCTTGAAGGTCTTGCCCGGATCCTGGCGGCCGCCGGTGCCGCCGATCGAACGGTGCGAAATCGAAACGCCGTGCGAAGCGCGCAGGCCGGCGAAATTCCAGCGTTTCATGCCACCGGCAAAGCCCTTGCCAATGGTAATGCCGCAGACGTCGACGAACTGGCCGGGGATAAAGTGATCGGCGGTGATCTCCGCGCCGACAGGAATCAACGCATCCTCGCTCACGCGGAATTCGGCAAGTTTGCGCTTGGGCTCGACATTCTGCTTTCCGAAGTAGCCGCGATCGGCCTTGCTCATATTATTGGTGCGGCGCGCACCAGAGCCGATCTGGAGCGCGACATAGCCATTCTTGTCCTTGGTGCGGTGGGCAACCACCTGGCACTGCGCAAGGCGCAGCACCGTAACCGGCACATGCTCGCCGCCTTCGGTGAACACCCGGGTCATTCCGACCTTCTGTGCAACTACGCCCGAACGCATTGCTGATCCTATCCCCGGCCCTAGAGCTTGATCTCGACATCGACGCCTGCGGCGAGGTCGAGCTTCATCAGCGCGTCCACCGTCTGTGGCGTCGGATCGACGATGTCCAGGAGGCGCTTGTGCGTGCGCATCTCGAACTGTTCGCGGCTCTTCTTGTCGACATGCGGCGAGCGGTTGACCGTGAATTTCTCGATTCTCGTCGGCAGCG
>DAISKM010000200.1:2569-6536 GCA_036820945.1 Pseudolabrys sp. | reverse complement strand
CGTCATGGCCGGGCTTGTCCCGGCCATCCACGTCTTCATCCAGGCAAAGCCCTAAAGACGTGGATGCCCGGCATAAAGCGGGCATGACTGCTGACGAGTCGCGGCGGAAAACTACCGCGCGGCGCCGCGCTTGAGGTCGGCCTCGATCGCGAGCCTGCTGCCGCCGCCGAAGCGGGCGCGGTAGACCTGCAGGTTCTCCATGATGCGCGCGACATAGTTGCGGGTCTCGGAGATCGGGATTCGCTCGACCCAGTCCACCGGATCGACATGGGGATCGCGCGGATCGCCATAGGCCGCGATCCACTGCTTCACGCGGCCGCGCCCGGCGTTGTAGCCGGCGAAGGTGAGAATGTAGGAGCCGTTATAGCCCATGAACAAATTGGACAGCTCGGCCGCGCCCATCTGCATATTGTAAACCGGATCCTTCAGCAGGCGTTCGCGGTTGTAGGTCACCTTGAACTTGGCGGCGGTGTCGATGCCGGCGGCCGGCGTGACCTGCATCAGCCCCATGGCGTGGGCGCTCGACACGACCTTCTGGTTGAAATGGCTCTCCTGCCGCGCAATCGAATACGTGACCGCATGCTCGACCGGGGGCGCGATCGGTTGATAGTCGGGCAAGCCAATCGTCGGATAAGCGTAGTAGTCGAGCGGAAGGCCACGCGCGTAAGCGTACTCGCCCATCAGCAGCATCGAGCGGCCGTCTTTGTTCTTGGCGGCCAGTTCGCCCATCATGGCCAAGCCGGCGATGTCGGTCCCGCTCTCGCCAAGCTCGGCATAGATCGAAGCCAGCATGTCGCGCTCGTCAAGCGCATAGAGAATTTCCGCTGCGCGCACGATTTCGAGATTGTCGAGCGCCTTTCGCTCCTGCGGCGTGAATTCCGGCGGCCCCCGCAGGCCAAGCTCCTTGAGGCCCAGGCGCGCGCGCGCCAGCTGACCGTAGTAGGTGGCGGTGTGCTGGGCCGCTGCCTCGTAGAACGCCTTGGCCTGCGCATTTTGACCCATGGCCTCCGCGGCGCGGCCCTGCCAATAGCCACCGCGACCAAGGGCGTGCGGGTTCTCGGTTCCTTCGACGATGTGAGCAAAGTGTTCCGCCGCCGTTTTGGGATCGCGCAGAAAGCGCAGCGCCACCCATCCGGCAGTGAAATGCGCATCGACGCGATAGAAGCCCTTCATCGGCGGAGCCGCTTCCCGCGCAACGCGATAGGCGGCTTGCGGATCACGCTCGTCGAGCAGCTTGCGCACCAGCAGGCGGCGCTCCTGCCACCACTGATCGAGATTGACCAGCGCCTCCGGATTCTTCGGAGCGGTGAGGATCAGCCTGAAGGCATCCTCCGCCTTGTCGTTCTGGCGCAGCCACTGCACGCGCGAGAAAATATAGCCGGGGTCGCTTTGCGCGGATGCAGGCACCGCCTCGAGCAGCGCCTTGGCGTTGCCGGCCTTGCGCTCGACCGCTGCGCGCGCCCGTCCGATGGCGAGCTCTGCGCCGCCGAGACGCTCGGCCGCACGCAGGCCGGTGGCGACATCGTCGGCGTAGAAGCGGGCATCCATGCGCCACTTGTGGTCGGCAGCGGTGAGCATGCCGCCGAACATTTCGAGCACGCGTTTCTCGACCCCTTCGCTGGCGTCATCGTTGCGCCATGCGTGCCGCACGAGCGCTGCAGCGCCTTCGCGATCGCCCTGCGCGAGCAGGGTGCGCGCCAGCATGTAACGCCCTTTCGCGGTGACGGGCTGCTGCTTGGCGAAAAACGCGCGCACGGTGCGATCATCGACGCCATCGTTCCACAGCGCGTTCTCGGCGCGGCGCCGGAACAGCGGCGTGTGTGGCCAGCTCGGATTTTTCTCGACCCACGCGGCGTAGCGCTGGAAGGGCGGGTTGGTGTTGTCGGATTTCAGGATGAGCCATTCGGCGAGCTTGCGCGCGACCGGATCGCTGATGGTGGCCTCGGCTGCGCTCGCTTCGGCTTCCTTGCCCTTGCGGGTCGCCTCGATCACCCGTTTCACCGCGGCGATGTCGGCGGCGGAGGTGGCCTCCGTTGGGGCGATGGAAAACGGCCCGGCCGTCGGCCGCGCGAGCGGCTTGAAGAACGTGCGCGTTTCGAAAATCGCGCCGCGCGCAGCGACATTGGCCTGCGCATACGAAGACAGCGCTGGAGCGTTTTGGGACGCGCGCTGCTGCGATGGCGAAGCGGCCTGTTTTTGCGCAGAGGCAGCCGGTGTCTGTTTTGCGGTATTGATTGCGGGCCGCGGGCGCGGCAATGGAACTTTCTGTGCCGTGGCCGAATAGGCTTCAGCGCACAACCCGCACGCGGTTGCCAACGCCAAAAAGATGCTCAAGCGGCTTCGTTTAGTCGCTGTCATTCAACCCTTTGCGATCGGCCCCGTGATCCCCGATTCGGACAAGGACCCCCGACTCATGGCCTTCCTAGGCCAAGTTTATTGATAGATCATAGCCAAAAATTTCATATGCGGCAGATTTACTTACCAAGCCGGGCAAAAACGCGGCAAAGCGCTTTTTTCGTGAGATCGGAGGGCTATCATCGCCGTCGGTGACCCGATATCTATGAAGTCTGGATCCCGGAACCCTGTGGAGATGTCGTGCCATGACCGCCAAGACGAGCTTTCGAGGCTCCTTCACCGCGCTGGTCACGCCGTTCAAGAACGGCTCGCTCGACGAAAAAGCCTTTCGCGCCATCGTCGAATGGCAGATTGCCGAAGGAACCAATGGGTTGGTTCCTGTCGGAACAACCGGCGAAAGCCCCACTCTGTCGCATGACGAACACAAGCAGGTCGTCGAATGGTGCATCGATCAGGCGAGGGGACGCGTTCCGGTGATCGCCGGTTCAGGCTCGAATTCCACGGTCGAGGCGATCGAGCTGTCGCGGCATGCCGAGGAAGCCGGAGCTGACGCGGTGCTGATCGTTACGCCTTATTACAACAAGCCGACGCAGGAAGGTCTCTATCAGCACTACAAGGCAATCAATGATGCGATCGCCATTCCGATCATCATCTACAATATTCCCGGCCGGTCCATCGTCGACATGTCGGTCGAAACCATGGCGCGGCTTTTCGAGCTGAAGAATATTGCCGGTGTGAAGGATGCGACCGCGAACATGACGCGGGTATCGCAGCAACGCGCAGCGATGGGGCCAGACTTCAACCAGCTTTCCGGCGAAGACATCACCGCGCTCGGCTTCATGGCGCACGGCGGGCATGGCTGCATTTCGGTGACGTCAAACGTTGCGCCGCGGCTCTGCGCCGAATTCCAGGCCGCCTGCCTGAAGGGCGACTTTGCGGCGGCGATCAAGCTGCAGGACAAGCTCGCGCCGCTTCACATCAACCTGTTCGTTGAGACGAGCCCGGCGCCGATCAAGTATGCCATGTCGCTGATCGGCAAATGTGCCAACACCGTGCGGCTGCCGATGGTGCCGGCAGGCGAGAAGGCGCAGACCGCCGTGCGCCAGGCCATGGTGCACGCCGGCCTGATCAATTAGTTGTATTGGCCGTCATGGCCGGGCTCGTCCCGGCCATCCACGTCTGACAGCTAAGGATTTGGATGCAAGACGTGGATGCCCGGCACAAGGCCGGGCATGACTGAGGAAACAGCCATGCTCGAGGAATTCAAAAAATTTGCGTTGCGCGGAAATGTGGTCGATCTTGCCATAGGCGTGATCATTGGCGCCGCGTTCTCTGGCATCGTGAATTCGCTCGTCGGCGACGTCATCATGCCGATCATCGGTGCAATTACCGGCGGCATCGACTTTTCGAACTATTATATCCCACTGTCATCAAAGGTTACCGCCACGACACTGGCTGAAGCGAAAAAGGAAGGCGCTGTACTGGCTTGGGGCAACTTTCTGACTATCACGCTTAACTTCATCATCATTGCATTCGTGCTATTCTTGGTCATTCGCGCCATCAATCAACTTTCGCGCAAGGAAGCCGAGAAAGCTCCGCCACTCACGTTGAC
>DAISKM010000200.1:0-2559 GCA_036820945.1 Pseudolabrys sp. | reverse complement strand
CCGAGATCCGCGATCAACTGAAATCGCGCTGACCTGAAACCCGAAACCCATGACCGCAAAACCCGAGCGCCGCTTGAAGGTGGTCGCCGACAATCGCAGGGCGCGGTTCAACTACGAGATCGGCGACACCTTTGAGGCCGGGATTGCGCTCACCGGGAGCGAGGTGAAATCGTTGCGCGCGGGCAAGGCCACGATCGCGGAATCCTATGCCGACGCGCGCGGCGGCGAGTTGTGGCTCATCAATTCGAATATTCCGGAATATCTCCAGGCCAGCCGCTTCAATCATGCGCCCAAACGCGCCCGCAAACTTCTGCTGCAGAAGCGCGAGATCAATCGTCTGGTCGGCGCTGTCGAGCGTGAAGGTATGACGATCGTGCCGTTAAAGCTTTACTTTAACGAGAAGGGGCGGGCCAAGATCGAGATCGCCCTCGCGCGCGGCAAGAAGCTGCACGACAAACGCGAAACGCTCAAGAAACGCTCGTGGGAGCGCGAGCGCGGGCGACTGATGCGCATGAAAGGTTAGCGCTAAGCGAAGAGAGGCGCGGCGCATGCAGCCGCGCCTCGATACCACCTTACTGGACTACCCCACAGGCGATTCGGCCGCCGGCTTCGCCGGTCGGATCGGTCTTGTAGTCGTCCTTGCCGGCGTGAATAACAATCGCCGAACCGTCCGCATCGAACAGCGAATTTGGCTTGCCCTTCTCGAGGGTGACGGCGGCATTCAGAACTTCGACCGCCAGTTCGCCGCTTGCTGGAATATGCAGGTTCGGCATGTCGCCGGCGTGTTGTCCCTCGGGGGCCATCATGCCGTGTTTCTTGCTTGTCGGATTGAAATGCCCACCGGCAGTGGTGAACGGCGGCTCGCATTTGCCGACCGCATGAACGTGAAAAGCGTGCTCGCCCGCCGGTAATCCTTTGACGGAAAGATTGATTAATACGCCGGCCGGAGTTTGCGTCAGCTGGGCCGTCCCGACGTCCTTGCCATCGGTATTTTTCAACGCAGCGCTTGCCGTCTGCGCCGCGGCCGGCAGCGATGCCGCCGCCACGAGCAATAAGACGCCGACGATGAGCTGATTGAACTTCATAATGTCCCCCTTATGCGTCTTCCCTGAAGGTTCCAAGCATATAGTATTTGGCCGGCAGGCAACCGGGCGATCACGCTGCCATGATAAGTACTTCAGGATCAAGAACATGCCACCTGTTCAACTCGATCATTGCGTCATTCATGTTGCGGATTGGGAGCGTTCCAACAGGTTCTACGGCGAGGTCATGGGGGCGGAGCTGGTCCGGCGGCCGGTCGGCTGGGCCTACCGATTTGGCGACATGCAGCTCAACGTGCACGGGCCGGGCGTGACGCCGGCGGAGGTTGCGAGGCTGCCGGTGCAGCCGGGCAACAGCGATCTTTGTTTCGAATGGCGAGGCCCGATCGAAGGCGCGATCGCCCACCTCGAAGCGCACGGAATTGCGGTCGAGCGCGGACCCCTGCAACGTTTTGGTGCCAAGGGGCCGGGCACTTCGGTCTACTTCCGCGATCCCGATGGCTCGCTGATGGAATTCATGTCTTACAGTTAGTCGTCATGGCCGGGCTTGTCCCGGCCATGAGGTCTTGAATGGGCAAACGCCTAAAGACGTGGATGCCCGGCACAAGGCCGGGCATGACGGAAGCAAGCAAAGCTGAAAATATGAGCGTTCGAATAACGTAGTGAGAAAACCATGACCGAAGCTCCGGGCACCCATAACCCCCAATTCCTGCCGCCGAACATTCCGGCGCCGCAGGATGATGGCGCCGCGTCCCATCTGACCGGTATGAAACTGCCCGACCTCGCGTTGCCGGCAACCGACGGCCCTCCAGTCAATCTTTCGAAGCTCAAGGGCCGCACGGTCGTCTACATTTATCCCCGGACGGGCGTGCCTGGCGTTGATCCGCCGGATGGCTGGGATCAGATCCCTGGCGCGCGCGGCTGCACGCCGCAGTCGTGCTCGTTTCGCGATCATTTCGACGAGCTCAGGCGGCTTGGCGTGGGTCAACTTTTTGGCCTGTCGACGCAGGACACCGCCTATCAGCAGGAGGCGGCGAGCCGCCTGCATCTGCCGTTCAATATTCTCTCCGATGAGCAGCTCGCACTTGCCAGGGCGCTTAAGCTGCCGACATTTTCGGCTGCGGGGATGACTCTGCTCAAGCGCATGGCGCTCATCATCGACGATGGCACGATCAGCAAAGTTTTCTATCCGGTTTTCCCGCCGGACAAGAACGCGGCGGAGGTCATCGCCTGGCTTCGACTGCCCAGGTAGGCGCGCACCTTCTTGAAAACGTCGCGGAACATTTCCGGCGTGAGCACGCCCGTGTTCGTGTTGTAGCGGGAGCAGTGATAGCTGCAGAACAGCATCAACCCACCAAGTTGGTGCCGGCCGCCGTGCCCGAAGGTCAAGTCGGAGAGCTTGCCGCCGAGCGCGCGCACCGTCGTCTCATGCGCAATGCGGCCAAGGGCAACAATGACGCGGAGCTTTTCCATCTCCGCAATCGTCGGCGCGAGGAAATCGCGGCATGTTCTTATTTCC
>DAISKM010000199.1:0-6556 GCA_036820945.1 Pseudolabrys sp. | reverse complement strand
ATGCAGCGCTGGGGCATCAGCGAGAGCCGCTTGCCGCTGGGAAGCAAAGATTTATTTTCGCGATCCGAGTATTTGGGAGCAATATCGGTGGCAAATCGCACTTATTTTTTCCGTGATTTTTATACAGGCTGCACTCATCGTCGGCCTCCTGTACGAACACCGGCGTCGCCAAATAGCCGAAGCTCACTCACTGCAGCGAGTGAATGAGCTGGCCCGAATGAATCGGTTCGCCACCGCAGGCGAATTGTCGGCTTCCATCGCCCACGAAGTCCGCCAGCCGCTGTCTGCAATTTCTATCTCGGGGGAGGCAGGTCTCAGATGGCTGAAACGGGAGGTGCCCGATCTCGACGAGGTTCGCAAGGCGCTAGAGGCCGTCATCGAAGAGAGCTACCACGCCGATCACGTCCTCAACAGCGTCCGGGCGATGTTCAAGCAAGAGGCGACAGCACGGACCCAAGTCAATCTCAATGACCTCATTCAACAGATTATTGTAGTCGCCAAAGGCCCCATAGAGTCAAACAACATCGTGGTAGAGACTAACTTGACTGATGGCGTGCCGCCGATCGTGATGGCAGACCCAGTTCAGTTGCAGCAAGTCATTTTGAATCTGGTTATGAACGCTGTGGAAGCCATGAGCCACTCTGGCGAGATGCGCGTTCTGCGGCTACGGACCGAACCGGGTCCGGCTAGGACGGTTGTGGCAACAGTTGTGGACTCTGGCCCGCACGTCGATCCCGAAGTAGTCAATAAAATGTTTCAGCCGTTTTTCACCACAAAATCGAGCGGAATGGGAATGGGACTTGCAATCTGTAAAACCATCGTCGAGGCGCACGGGGGGCAGCTGACAGCGTCTGCGAAGAACCCTTACGGAATGGAATTTAAGATCACCTTACCCCTTTATCAGCACAACTAGATCAACAGCTCTGACCTGGTTGTTCATGCCGCTAATAGACTGTGCGATGTCCCCTTATGGCTCTTAGCAGACATCCGTAGTTGCATCGCACATGTCCGCTTTCGGGGGTGAAGCAGACATGACTTCTTGCGGTGCGAATATCTGCTTTTGACCCAAAGCGGACATCGGCCTCGGATTCCAGGAAAGTTAGAAATCGTTCGTCCAATCGCGCCAATGTGTCGGATGCGCGCTAATAGGTGTTTTCATTCCCGCTTTGATCCAACCGCCAAGAATCCGGCGGCAGGGAAAAAAGATTGTGTGAACGCCGTTTGCATCAATAAACGCCAGTTCTAAATCGCGATCAAACGGCGCGGTTGAAATTACATGCCACATAGCACGGGCTCCATCATTACCCGCTTCAGCGCGTCAGGCTCGGTGCATCTAAATGGGACCGTTGGATTACTGCGACCTTTCGCCGGAATTAATGTTTGGTAATTGAGACGGCCATATTGCGATGAGCTAAGGCAATGTCCGCTTGTGATGGCGATTCCGAATAGCGGACGCATGGAAAGTTTCCTTTGTCTGCTCCTGAGAGACGTTTGCTCTCAATGATTGCAAACCTGACTAAATCGCAAAGGAAAACTCCGCCGTGTTGGGGGTCACACAAATGCGGGGGTAGGCTTATACATGCGTATAATCTGGATAGGTCCTTTGAGTATCGCCGTCTGCGCATCATCGCGTTGGCGCCCTGAACCAACAAATCTTTGGCACGAACTCACAAGCTGGACATTCACGAGTGATGTAATCAGTCCGCATAAGGAGACTGCGGATGGCTTCTCTTACCGTACTCGTTGTGTTGCTGTTGGCGTTCCGGTTTCTGACTACACTTCCGCCGCTCAACCTCTCTAACTTGCGGCGCAACCGCGGTTGAACGCCGACTAACGTTGTCAGGAGCCGCGTAAGAGATGTCTTCCGGGGTCAGCACGATTAACCAGCCGTTAAACCAGGCCGCTATCTGTTGGGCGGCTCGCAGGTGATAGACTTGCGGCACATCACATTGGCTCATTGGGTGGGCAAGTCATTCGCTGTCGGGGCTTTCATCGCTGCCGTCACTTTTCCACTTGCACTATACGCCGAAAGCGTCGCACCGAGCTGCGACGCGCCTTTTTCTATGATCCGCTTCACCAATCCGCTGTCCCGCGTGGCAGCAAAGCTTAAAAACGCCAAGCCGATCACGATTGTCGCGATCGGGTCTTCGTCGACTGCGGGAGCCGGTGCGAGTTCAGAAGCGTCCACTTATCCGAGCCGACTTGCCATTGAGCTGACACAGCGTTTTCCCGACCATCCAATCACTGTGCTTAATCGCGGTGTAGGCGGCGAGGACGTTCGCGATATGCTCAAACGCTTTGATACAGACGTGATCGCTGCTAACCCCGACCTGGTGCTTTGGCAGTTTGGCACCAATGCAGTCATCCGCAATGATAAGCTCACTGGCGACGACGCGGCGATTCGCGAAGGACTCGCTAAGATCCAAAAGATTGGCGCCGATATAGTGTTGATTGATCCTCAATTCGCGCCAAAGGTAATCGAGAAACCAGATGCGGCGCACATGGTCGCACTGATCGCCAGCACTGCCAAACTTAACGATATCAATCGATTCCCTCGATTCGATATAATGAAACGCTGGCATGATATTGACCATATGGACTTCAAGACATTCCTGTCACCCGACGGGCTACACATGAATGACTGGAGCTATGGATGTTTTGCCAAGGTACTTAGCGTCGCAATTTCCGAGGCAGCACAGCGGCCGATATTATCCGCGATGACCGCGCCGCAAGTGGTGCGATAGCAGACACGACCTTTTCGGCGCACATGTCGCACGAACCATGATGTCGGTCGCCGACAAAGCCAACAAAATAAGATGGAACGGTAGTGGTCGTCACAAGGAGGGATCGCCCTGTGAGGATTACGGGCCTTGACGCAATCGGGCGAGAACTTTCAGGCCCGCGTAGCCGTCGGCGGGCTCCATGCCGACCTTTTTCTGGTAGGCGAGAATGGCCTTTATGGTGTCGCTACCGGTGCGCCCGTCTATGCCGTCGGTCTTGAAGCCCTGCTCGTTGAGCCGGCGCTGAATCTCTTTCACCTCCTCGAATGTCGGCGCGCGTTCCCCGCCGGGAAACTGCTGGCGGAACGGCGGGTCGCCACGAATGAGATCCCCAAGATGGCAGAGCGCGAGCGTGTAGCTGGTGGAGGGATTGTACGAATGCACCGCGCGGAAGTTCTGTCCCACCAGAAAGGCCGGACCGCCCTCGACCGGCAGCCACAGTTTCACCTGGTCGTCGGGACGGGCGAAGGCTGCGCCGTCGGCCCGGCGGACACCGAGGTCCTGCCACTTGGCATATGAGCGTGTCGTTCGGTTGTCGGCGAGCCGCGTTCGCCCCGGCGGCAGGGTGACCTCGCAGCCCCAAGCTTCGCCGCGGCGGTATTTTCCACGCTCGACGAGAAACCGCGCCGTGCCGGCAAGCGAATCGTCGGGCTTGCCGAAGGGCGATGTGCGGCCGTCACGGTCGTAGTCGACACCCATGTGCAGCCACACCTCGGGCATCCACTGCGTGTGCCCCATCGCGCCGGCCCAGGAGCCGATCATTTCGGACGGTTGTGCCCAGCCGCGATCGACGATGGTGAGCGCGTTGAGCAACTCGGCTTCCCAATAGGCTCTGCGGCGCTGCTCGCCCCATGCCAGGGCGGCAAGCGCCGGGATAACCGGCCGCATGTATTTCGGGTTGGCGACGACGTCGCCGAATGAGGACTCCATTCCCCAAAACCCGAGCAAAAGATTCCTGTCGACGCCGTAGTCCTTTTCCACCCGCGCGAGCAGGCCAGCATATTCCTTCGCGCGCTCCTTGCCGGTCATCACACGCCAGCCGGAGCAGCGCCTGTTGATGTATTGCCAAAGGAGCTCGGTGAACTCAGGCTGCGATTGGAATTGCGCGTATACACTTGTATCGGGCGTCACTGCGCCCATCACGCGGTCATAGGTTTGCTCCGAGATGCCGCTCTTGATCGCGCGAGAGCGGAAGCCGGCAACCCAGCGCGCGAAAGCGGGTGGCTGCGCAGCCGCCGCATGTCCGCAAATCGCGAAACTTGCAGCGACGCCAAGCGCGCTTCTCACGATTGCGCGGCGCGTCAGGGTTTGAGTGCTTGAGGCCGTGCAGGAGATTCGCGGCATGGCGGCATTCTAATCAGGGTGCGTGAACTCACAACGCGCGAAACGGCTCGTCTCAGCCGCGGCGCTGCTTCTTTTTGACGCTGCTTTTTTTCTTCTTGGTCTTGTCTTTCTTCTTGGCCTTGTCTTTGACTTTTTGCGATTTCATCCGCACAGCCGAGGATTGCTCGGTATGGCGGGTGGGCGCCATTGCGACAGTTGGAAGCTCTGACGGGCGTAAGACCACCGGCGGAACTCCCGCCACCGCAGGCGCGGGATCGCTTTCCTGGATTTCCGTGCCGCGCGCGCCGATCAGCCGCTCATAGGCCGCAACGAGGCTCATATAGGGGTTCACAAACACCCATCCCAGCTTTGTCGGCACCTGCATGTCGAAATGCAGATGATAAGTCGTGCCGCGCTCGCGATGATTGTAATTGCCAACCTTGCCTATCGAATCGCCCTCGTGCACGAGCTTACCGCTCAAAATTCCGTCCGCGTCGAGCTGGTTTGGATTCATATGCATGTAGCGTACGCGCGCATGCGTGCTCGGCGTATTGATAAAAATGTACACGGCCTCCTGCTTGCGGGCGCGGAGGATAAATCCGTCGTGCGCGGCTACCACATCATGCTGGTAGGGTTGGCAGCGATCGGCGCCCTCGTTGAACAATTTGCAGACGCTGGGCCGGATGTCCTGGCCTTGATGACCTTCGCCGCTGGAACATTGCCCAACGTAAAAGCGCCGATGCTCGCAGAAGTTATCGCGCCAGGGATACGAGTAGTTGCCCGGCGCGCCCTCGTTGAAGACCAGCGGCCTGCCGTTCACCTTGCATGAATAGGGCTGATTCTTTTTGCGCGGGTTGCGTACGGAGCGCCCGGTGAAATCGCAGTCACCCCAGTTGTTGAACGACTGCGAGTTGGCGAAGGCGGGCGCAACTTTGAGCGGGAAGCGCAGCCGCGCATAGACGGTATAGTCGGCACGGCCTGTGCTGTCCTTATTAAGCCCCGTGTTGGGGATGAGAAGCCCGGGGCTGAAATAGGAGAAGTCCTTTGATTGTTCCTTGGGCCTGTCGAGCACGAGCTTTTCGGCCGGAATGTCGGCGGCCGGCGTGCCGCCAACAAGCCGAAGTGCCCGCAGGAAGCGATCCATGACGCGGTCGGCCTGTCCGCATGTGAGAATTTTTGTGCGAGGCTTCGTATCGCGGCAGTAGATAGCAGCGACGTATGTTACGCCGAAGCGCTCGAAGCTGTAGCGGATATAGGATTCGTGCAGGTAGCGGCGAATGCCGGGAAAATCGCGCTGTAACGATCTGATCAGCTCGCCTCCCGGCAGGGCAGGTCCATCGAGCTCATAAGTCATTCCGAGACCCGACAACAGGACATAAACAGGTTCGGAATAGCGAATGTCAGATAATTCCGGGACGTTAGCGAGTATCAGCCCGAATGCCGCGTCGTAGCCCGCGGGGCCCGTCAGGAAAAATTTCGTTGCCTGAAAGTCGGACCGCATGAAGCGATCCGCGCTTTCCGCCGTATTGTCGGGCGATTGGTCCGGATGGTTGATGAGCTCTTTCGCAAAACCGTCGATATCGAAGGGTAGCAGCACCGGCACGGTACTGTTGGAGATCCCGGGAAAACCCGCTTCTGCAGCGACATTGAGCCTAGCGAACGTCTCCGCCGGGGTCCCCGAAGCCGGACTGGCAAGGCTCGCCACTGCCGCATTCCAGTCAATCCGGGCGCGCGAAAGCTGCGGAGTCTTCATTTCCTCCGCCGCCACGGGAGCCGCCATAAGCAAGACAAGGCCAACAAGTACGGCGCGTTTCAATCCGGCTTCCCTCGTTCTTCCCCGTCAGCGAAGGCTCGGTGAGACTCCGATGTAGAAGTTAAGTTCATCGCACTGCGGCATACAAGGGTGTAGGGTGCGGCCCAGTGCCCTGCGAGCGTGCATGGCCGTGGGAGAGTGGTAGTGAAATGACGGTACGCGAAGCAAATTTAACCGCATCCTCGAATGCCGACCGCGAGCCCGAACTCATCGAAACTGCAGGTACCGCGCGCCTGCACCTGACCCTCGCCACGGCCGATTACGATCACGTGCGCGATCTCACGAGCGGTGCGGTGCGCGCGGAGGGAATTCTGCTTACGGCTTTCGTCCTGCCTGTTGAGGAAATCTTCTACAGGTTCATCAAGAACCGCGAATGGGACGTGTCCGAGATGTCCTTCGGCAAATTCATCGGTTATGCCGATCAAGGCAATTCTCCGTTCGTCGGAATCCCCGTCTTTCCGTCTCGCGTGTTCCGGCACTCGGCATTCTACGTGCGTTCCGACCGCTGCATCTCCCGTCCCAAGGATCTGGAGGGCAAGCGCGTGGGCATCCCGGAATGGGCGCAAACCGCCGGCATCTATGCGCGCGGATTTCTGTCCGAAACAGCCGGTGTGGATCTGCGGAAAGTACAATGGGTTCA
>DAISKM010000198.1:0-6574 GCA_036820945.1 Pseudolabrys sp. | reverse complement strand
CGGGCTTATGAGCACGTCCGGTGGGTCGCCGGCGAGACGCGCGCGCGTAATGCGATCCTGCATCACGTTGAAGGCTTCGACCATGACGGTGGGCAGCCCGGGACGTCCGCGTCGGCCGAGAAATTGGCGGCGCAATGAACGATCGCCGGCGAACATTCCGCGCAGTCCGTTGGATTTTGTCGGCACGGTGACAGCCTCGCTGTCGTCCGGCCCGTGGCTCGCGATGATCGTACCGCGCCCGAACAGATCGGCGTTAAGGTTTACCGCAATGACCATGCGCGCGCCCAGGGCTCGGGCCGCCGAAACCGGCACGGGATTGACGAGAGCGCCGTCCACGAGCCAGCGACCGCCAATCAGGACTGGCGGGAAAATTCCCGGCAGCGAATAGGACGCACGCAGAGCTTCGCTTAATCGCCCGCGCGTGAGCCATATTTCATGGCCGGTGTTGAACTCCGTAGCTATCGCGGCGAAGCGGATCGGCAGATCATCAATGCGCGTGTCCTTCAGCGAGGATTCAAGGCGGGCCGCAAGGTGGCCGCCTCCAATCAGTCCCGATCCCGAGAGGCTCAGGTCGAGATAGCTGAGCACGCCGCGCACGGTGAGAGTGCGCGCCCAGGTCTCCAGGTTGTCCATTTCTTTCGCCGCATAACATCCACCGACAACCGCGCCGATCGAGGTCCCGACAATCACATCGGGGACGATGCCGTGCTCGAGGAGCTTGCGCATGACGCCAATATGGGCAAATCCACGCGCCGCGCCTCCGCCCAGCGCCAGGCCGATGGTCGGGCGTACGGGCGCCGGCTGCGGTTGCGTTGTCGCTTCCGCTGCACGGTCGCCATTTCGCGTTCGCGCGAACAAGCCCTCGAAGACCACGAACGTTATCTCCTAAGCGCACTCTCTGCCGAACAAAAACCCGGCGGACGTGTGTGAAACCAGCAATATCAGGATTGCTGGCTGAGTGTTGTGACCGAAACGTGACAGCGAGCGTGCGCCTGCCTCATTACATAAAGGTTAAAGGCGAGGCTGAGCTGGTTCCTTAACCTCTGAATCGCGTGACTATGGACTCGAGACTCGGCCGATCGCGGTCCTGTGGAGGTCGGGCAGGGCGCCCGATGTGCACAAAGCCCGCGATCCGCTCATGCGGGGACAGCCCAAGGGCATCGAGCACACGCCGGTCATAGGCGTACCATTCGGTAATCCAGCTCGCGGCATAACCTAGCGCGTACGCGGCGAAAACCAGGCTCATGGCAGAGGCCCCCGCGGATAGTTGCTGCTCCCATTCGGGAATTTTTACATGTGGGCCGGCACGACTGACGACGGCAACCACGAGCGGCGCGCGGGCGAGCCGGTTGCGTTCGAACTCTAGCTGGTCCGAGGTAGCGTCGGGATGATCCGTGCCATAGGTCGAAGCGATAGCTTCGCCGGCAGCCGCGCGGCCGGCACCTTCAAACAGGATGAATCGCCAAGGCGCGAGCTTGCCATGATCGGGTACTCGCGAGGCAATTCGCAGCAGCGTCTCGATTTCAGCCGCAGTTGGGCCAGGCCCGACAAGCTCGATTGGCTTCACCGAACGGCGCGTCTTCAACAGCTCCAAAGCGTCAGGCATAGGTCATCTCTGAACGATCCGGATTGCGCCTACCACAGCGTTAATCAGGTCACAAACAACATGCGCATGTGGCTTGAAA
The DNA here is from genome assembly GCA_036820945.1 of Pseudolabrys sp. Lineage (GTDB taxonomy): Bacteria > Pseudomonadota > Alphaproteobacteria > Rhizobiales > Xanthobacteraceae > Pseudolabrys. Next base: position 4,889 of record DAISKM010000198.1, on the reverse strand, counting down.
TCGCCGCGATTTCGGCCGAAAACAAGCACGCCATGAATGGAGCACCTGCAATCGCCACCCGGTTTGCCCGTCTGGGACTGGCGGTTTTGATCGCTACTTTTGCAGGTGTGCCGCTTGGGGCAAGGGCGCAAAACCCGACGCAGACCTTGGCACAGAATTCGCTTTTCTCGGCGACACCATCCACCGGTTTGATTTCACCGGTCCCCGCGACGCGCAGCGACATCTTCGGACCGAGCAATCTGCCGATGCCGTCGGGACCGCCGGCGCAGGGTTCTTCGTCGGGATCGAATTCGGCAACCACGACAGGTTCAATTCCCGTTGTACCGGCCGGTCAAGTAGCGCTCGCGCTTAGTGCTCGCTTTGGCAAGGACGCGCTGCCGATCGGGGGAGGTCTGACCTGGCGCGTCTATGGCGCGAAGGCTGATGCAAATGGAAATTTCAAGCTGGTCAAGGAAGACAAGTCTCCCACCCCCACGCTTGTGCTTCCTGCCGGCGCCTACATCGTGCACGTCGGATTCGGACTAGCCACCGCGGTCAAACCGGTCGAACTGCGTGTTGCCAATGTACAGGAAGAATTTGAGCTGCCTGCGGGCGGACTGCGCATAGAAGGCAAGGTCGGCGACGTGCGCATTCCTCCCGGTCAAATCTCCTTTGACGTGTACAAGGGCAGCCAGTTCGAGCCTGGCGATCGCCGTCCCATCGCCGAGCATGTAGCGACCAGCGATGTCGTCGTGGTTCCGGAAGGCACCTATTATATCGTGTCGAATTACGGTGAGGCCAATTCGGTCGTACGCTCCGACATTCGCGTTCAGCCCGGGAAGTTGACTGACATCACAGTTACTCATCGCGCTGCCGCCATCACGCTCAAGCTGGTGACCGATCGGGGTGGCGAGGCGCTTGCTAATACCGCCTGGTCGGTCCTCACGCCCGGCGGCGACGTGATCAAGGAATCAATCGGCGCATTTCCGCGCGTAATTCTTGCCGAGGGCGAATATCGCGCAATTGCCCGCAACGAAGGAAAAGTTTACGAGCGCGACTTCAAGGTCGTTACAGGCGTTGACGGCGATGTCGAGGTGCTTGCGCGCTGATACGCGAACGTTTTTGCCGAACTTTCTTCCACTGCTCGGAATTATGGTAGTGCGGGCGATTGCAGACGACGCGAGTATGGATCATTTTACCAATTTGGATTTGCGAAAAATTGCGCTTTTGCTGGATGTGGACGGCACCATCGTCGATATTGGCCCGTCGCCCGCTGAGGTGCAGATTGCCGCGGGTTTGCCTGAAACACTCAAGCGTTTGTTTGGGCTGACGAGAGGCGCACTCGCTCTGGTGAGCGGACGTCCTATCAGCGATCTCGATCGACTTTTCGCGCCTTTGTGTGTGCCTGCAATCGGCGGCCATGGGGCCGAGATGCGCTTGTCGGATAACGAACGCTTCTTTTGGGCGAAGCCGTTGCCGGAGGGCTTGCGTTGTTGTCTTGCCGAAGGAGCAGCCCTTGGCCCAGGCGTTGTGGCCGAAGACAAGAGCTATTCACTCGCTCTGCACTATCGAAAAGCTCCGCAGCTGGCAGAACGTCTCCGTCGTCATGTCGCTGCCTGCCGCGCGGCGTTTCCAGGTGAGCCAAGCGAACTGCTTCTTGGAAAGGCCGTGTTTGAAGTGAAACGCCCGGGCATCGACAAAGGAGAGGCCATTCGCAAGTTGATGGCGCATGCGCCGTTCGCGGGCCGGATACCCGTATTCATCGGCGACGACATTACCGATGAATCGGTATTTCGAGTCCTGCCCGAAATCGGCGGCAAAGGCTTCAGCGTCCATCGCTATTTTCCGGGCCTTGCCGGCATTTTCACAAATCCGGCGCAAGTGCGTGATGCCTTGAGCATGCTGGCCGCGAATGGACAGGCTGCCGCATGACAGATCACGGGCTGGATCTTGCCGTCATTGGCAATGGCCGCACCGCGGCGCTGGTCGATCCGTCCTCTCGAATCGTGTGGTGGTGCCTGCCTCGTTACGACGGCGATCCGGTATTCTGCCGGCTCGTCGCCGACAGCGAGGAGAAGGGGTTCACCGACGTAGTGCTCGAGGGCCAGGTCGAAACACGCTCGGAGTATGTGAGAAACACGGCAATCGTCGTAACCGAACTGAGCGACGACAAAGGCAATGCCGTCCGCATTACTGACTTTGCGCCGCGCTTCCACGCCTATGGTCGAACATTCCGCCCGCCGCAGCTCATTCGGATTGTTGAGCCGATAAAAGGCATGCCGCGGATTACAATTCGCTTTCGCGTCACGCATCGTTATGGCGAACCTGTCGCATCGCGCTCTTCAGGCAGCAATCATATTCGTTACTGGCGCGACGAGGTCCCGGTCAGACTGACCACCGACGCGCCGCTATCTTACGTAGAAAGCGAGGCATCGTTCGTGCTCACTCGCCTCGTGCACATGGTGTTCGGCACCGATGAGCCATTCGAGGGATCGCTCGAAGCCACGTGTCGCGATTTTTGCGAGCGCACGCGCGATTACTGGATCGAGTGGGTGAGGCGGCTCGCCTTTTCAATCGACTGGCAGGACGAAATCATTCGCGCGGGTATTACCCTCAAGCTAAGCAGCTATGAAGAAACAGGCGCGATCGTCGCGGCTTTGACAACGTCGATTCCGGAAATGCCGGGCTCCGGACGTAATTGGGATTACCGGTTCTGCTGGATGCGCGACGCATTCTTCGTCGTGCGGGCGCTCAATCGCATAGGCGCAACGCGCACAATGGAGGATTTCATCTCGTATATCTTGACCGTCGCGGGTGGTCGCAGCGAACCGGTGCGCCCGCTTTACGGCGTCGTGCATACGGATCCGCTCGAGGAGAGGACCGCACATGCCCTTGCCGGATATCGCGGCGACGGCCCGGTAAGGGTCGGAAACGCAGCCGGCAACCAGAGCCAGAACGACGTTTATGGCAGCATCATCCTTGCCGCGACGCCGATGTTCTTCGACCGGAGACTGCCGCGCCCGGGCGACGCGGCGTTGTTTCACACGATCGAGCCGCTCGGCGAACAGGCCGCAAGGCTCGCCTTCGAGCCGGACTCCGGCATATGGGAATATCGGGGGCGTAAACGCGTCCATACCCATTCTGCGGCAATGTGTTGGGCGGCATGCCAGCGGCTGGAGGCGATCGCGAACCACCTCAAACTGCCCGAACGAGCAAGCTACTGGGGCGGAATTGCCGCCCGGATCGGCGAGGAGGTGGTCAAGCGCGCATGGAATCCCAAGCGAAAGTCGTTTTCTGCCGCATTTGACAGCGACGACCTCGATGCCAGTGCGCTATTGTTGGCTGAACTCGGGTTGGTCGCGCCGGACGATCCCCGCTATGTGGCGACCGTCGACGCGATTGCCTATGAACTTCGCCGCGGCTCCCACGTTATGAGGTATGTCGCTGCCGACGATTTCGGCCCTCCAGAGTCGGCCTTCTTGATTTGCCGGTTCTGGCTAATCGATGCATTGTGGGAGATTGGACGGCGCGAGGAGGCTCTCGACATGTTCGTCGATGCGCTTCGAATTCGAAATCGCTATGGCCTTCTGTCCGAGGATGTCCACCCGCTGACAGGAGAACTCTGGGGGAATTTTCCGCAAACCTACTCAATGTCAGGACTGACGTTGACGGCAATCAAGCTGTCGCGAAGCTGGGGAGACCGGTATTGGCGCGGCTCGTCATAGTCTCGAACAGAGTTGGCATTCCCGACAGCGGCGCACGAGCCGGTGGGCTCGAAGTTGCAATCAGGCCTGCGCTCAAGCGCCACAGTGGCCTGTGGTTCGGCTGGAGCGGTCGCGTAGCCGAGGACATGCCGCGGACCATCAAGTCTGTCGTGCAGGAGAACATTTCCTACGCAACGGTGGACCTAAGCAAAGATGACTACCAGGAATTCTACAACGGTTTCGCCAATCGCGTGCTGTGGCCGATTCTGCACTACCGGCTCGATCTCGCCGAATTCACTCGGCGCGACCTTGGCGGCTATTTCCGCGTCAACGAATATTTTGCCAAACACCTTGAGACGCTGTTGCGTCCTGATGACGTGTTATGGGTGCACGATTATCACCTAATTCCGCTGGCAAAGGCGCTGCGGGATCGCGGCCATAACAACAAGATTGGCTTCTTCATCCACGTTCCGTTCCCGCCGCCGGAAATTCTTGCCGCCCTACCCAATCACGATCAACTTATTCCGTCGCTCTGCCACTACGACCTTGTCGGATTTCAGACCGAGGTCGATGCCGCCAATTTCTCCCGCTATATCGCTAACGAATGCGGCCTGCCATGGGGAGGCGGCAACAGTTTCCATTTCGGCAATCGAGTCGTGCATGTCGGGACTTTCCCCGTCGGCGTGGAAGCGGAAGCCTTCGCCCGCCTGGCACGGCGCGCCGTTGAGACCCACTTCGTGCGCGAGGTGCTCGATAGCCTCTCCGGCCGCGCCATGATCATTGGCGTCGACCGGCTCGACTACAGCAAAGGCATTCCCGAACGCATGAGCGCGTTCGAGCGCTTCCTCGCCAATTTTCCCGACTGGCGTGGCAAGGTCACGTACCTTCAGATTACGCCGCGCAGCCGTACCGGCATTCCCGAATACGCCGACATGGGGCGCGCGGTGGGCGAGGCGGTAGGACGCATCAACGGCGCCTATGGCGAAGCCTCGTGGACGCCTGTTCGCTATATCAATAAAGCGCACAGCCGCACGGCGCTTGCGGGACTATATCGAGCGGCCCGGGCGGGCCTGGTGACGCCGCTGCGCGACGGGATGAATCTCGTCGCGAAGGAATATGTCGCTGCCCAAAACGCGGATGATCCCGGTGTTCTGATTCTCTCTCGGTTTGCCGGCGCTGCCCACGAGTGCGCGGCCGCATTGCTGG
>DAISKM010000197.1:2083-6578 GCA_036820945.1 Pseudolabrys sp. | reverse complement strand
GACTATTTCCGCGCCAACAAAATGAAATACGAGGCGATTTCTTCAACAAGTCTCGAGGGCGCCATCAAGGGTTACGATTCCGGCCAGTGCAACGTGCTCACGGCCGATGGATCCGCGCTTTTCGCCGTCCGGCTTCTGCTGTCGAAGCCCGACGAGCACATCATTCTGCCGGATGTAATCTCGAAAGAGCCCCTCGGCCCGGTTGTGCGGCAGGATGACATGCAGTGGTTCAACATCGTGAAATGGGTCCATTTCGCGCTGGTCAATGCCGAAGAGCTCGGCGTGACTTCGAAGAACATCGACGGGGTGCTGAAATCAGAAAATCCGGATATCCGGCGCCTGGTCGGCACCGAAGGCAATTACGGCGAGCGCATGGGGCTCGGAAAGGATTGGGCGGCGAACGCCATCAGGCTGGTCGGCAACTATGGCGAGATCTACGAGCGCACCGTCGGCGTCGGTTCGGCGCTGGGCATCCCGCGCGGAATCAATCAGCTGTGGAACAGAGGCGGTATTCTCTACGCCCCTCCGATCCGCTGATCGTTTCGTAAGCAGTTTGAGGACCGCCGACAATGATGCCTTCGCAGACTTCAGATGCTAGGCTGGCCCTCCTCGTTCCCGTGGCAAGATGTTGCAGCCGACTTCAGTAGAGCAAGGGTGAGCCGATCAATGGCCGATTATTTTCCGTTGCTGGCGCGTGCGGTCGCGGCGCTCAGCCCCAACACAAAGGAACAGCGCCAGGCACTGTACGACCGCGCTCGCAAAACCCTGATCGAAAAACTGCGCGACCCGACGTTTTCGCAAGCCGATCTGAAGACGGAAAGCGGAGCCCTTGAGGCTGCGATCCAGCGCGTCGAGATGGATGCCACGCGTCGCACCGCCCCGCCGCCTCGCCCGAAACCGAGGCAAAAGGCTTACGCTGCTCCTCCCCCGGGTTATCAGGATCGGCCGCCATTGACCGATCCCAAAAAGCCGCTGCGAATTGCAGGCGCCGCGCTGGCCGCAGCGCTCGTTCTCGGCGCGGGTTGGGCAGCCTATCGGTATTGGCCGCGCACGTTGTCCGACGTGCGTACCATTGCAGCTACCCGCAGCAGTCCTGGGCCCGCCGAGCAATCCGATGCCAAGTCGGACTATGTCCGTATGCGACAGTTGGTTTATTTCCGGACCAACCAGCCGGTCGGCACGATCATGGTCGACAAGTCACAGACCTTTCTCTATGTGGTGCGGCCGAACATGTCGGCGCTGCGTTACAACATCGGCGTTGGAACCGAGTGCGCGGCCCTGGCCGGGCTTTATCACGTTGTCCGAAAAGAAGAGTTGCCGGGAAACCGGTCCGCTCAGCAATCGACCGACATGAGTTCACTCGGTGCCCGCGTTCTTTATTTGGACAAGGATTATCGTATTCACGGTTCCAATCCTGCCGCGGCCGGGCGCCTTCCCGAAGGCTGCATCCGGCTCATCAATGACGACGTGATTTATCTTTACGAACGTACGCCGCTCGAAAGCCGTGTCGTCGTATCGAATTAGCTGAAACTGCCCCGCATTCGCGGAATCTGGCCAAAGCAAGGAACGTCACCCGCGCGCTCGCGTTGTATCTCCGGCTGGGAGATCCAGATGCGAATGCCAATTTTCTCATACTTTCTGGTTATGGGGACCGTGCTCGCCGGTCTCCTTATTTGGCTTGGCGGTGAAACGCAGTCCAACGATTCGGCGCTGAAAACGTCGCAGGTCGTCGGCCTTCCAAAGCCTTTCAAGGCGCCGCCGGACACGTCTCCGTATAGAGTAACGGGCGTCAACTTCGCGGCCGGTCGCGAAGCGCAGGCCACGACACCCGCGAAGGCGGCCGAGAAGCCGGAGGTTCCTGTTCGCAGGCAAAAGGTCACCCATAAATATTATGCGAAAGTGCCAACGTGGGGCCGTTTTGCCGAATATGCCTACGATCGATTCGGCATTCGTTGAGTTGGAATGTCTCCGGATTGCTAACGACGAAATCTGAGATTGCTACGCGACAGCTGTCCGATAGACGTGCAGCCCATCAACTTCATGTCGCGTTCGAGCTCCGCGCGCATCAATCCGAGCGCCCGTTCGACGCCGGCCCGTCCCGCCGCAGCGAGCGGAAACAGATAGTAGCGGCCGACCCCGACTGCCCTGGCACCCAACGAAAGTGCCTTCAGCACGTGCGTCCCGCGATGCACGCCCCCATCGAACAGCACTTCAATCCTGTCGCCAACCGCATCGACGATTTCTGCCAGCTGGTCGAACGAGCTGCGGGAACCGTCAAGCTGACGACCGCCGTGATTCGACACCACGATTCCGGCGCAGCCGATGTCGATGGCTTTTTTTGCATCATCCACGCTCATGACTCCTTTCAGGCAGAACTTGCCGTCCCAATGCTTGACCATTTCAGCAACATCGCGCCAGTTCATCGAAGGGTCGAGCATTGTCGTGAAATAGTCGCTGATCGAGGTCGCACCCCCGGCCATGGCGACATGGTCCTCGAGTTGCGGCAATCGAAATCGCTCGTGAGTCAGATAGTCGATTGCCCATTTTGGCTTGATGGCGAATTGAAACAGACCTTCAAGCGTCAGTCGCAATGGAATCGAAAAGCCGGTGCGAAGATCGCGTTCGCGATTGCCGCCGGTGATCGAATCCACCGTGAGCATCATGATGGATACTCCCGCATCTTTGGCCCGCTCCATCATGGCGCGGTTCAGCCCCCGATCTTTGTGAAAATAGAATTGATAAATCTGCGGAAACGAAAACTTGGAAGCAATCTCTTCCAGGCTGACCGTCGCAAGCGACGACACGCCAAACATGGTCCCAAATTTTTGCACAGCGTGCGCCACCGCCCGCTCGCCCTGATGATGAAAGAGCCGCTGTAGCGCCGTCGGTGAGCAATAGAAAGGCAATTCCAGCCTGTGACCGAGTACTTGCACCGAAAGGTCAACGCGCTCGACGCCGGTTAAGACACTCGGCACGAGATCGCAATCGTCGAATGCGTTGGTGTTTCTTCGGTAGGTTGTTTCGTCGTCGGCGGCTCCATCGATGTAATTGAAGATGGGACCCGGAAGTCGCCGGCGCGCCAGCTCCCGGAAATCATGATAGTTGATGCAATGTTTCAAGCGCATGCTGCCCCCGATCGCTCGATAGGGCGCTAACGTAATCCAGAATCCAAAATTTTAAACGTGCGCATTTGGCGCAAAGCGGATTCTGACTGCGGCCATGGCAGAGGCGGTCATAGGAAGCGCTGCGGCCAGCCAGCGATCGATTCGCGTGCAAAATCGCCGCGACTGTGGCCGTTAACTATTTGAAAGACCTCATCGTGAAGTTTTTCTGGAACGAAAACGACCGCTGCCGGTTCAAGCTAGCGCATATCCGCAGTTATCTCTCTGGGAGGAGGCATTCATGCGGTCGTTTCTCATGGCGGCGCTTGCCGCCGCCGGGCTGGCCATTGCCGCCACGTCTGGCGTTTACGCGGCTCCGATTGCACCAATTGGCGAAGGGGCCCAAGCAATCGATTCTCGCGCCGACGTTACTTACTACCGCTACTACCACCGCCATCGTCATCATCATCGCCACTGCTGGTGGCGCCACGGTCATCGGCACTGCCGCTGGTAGTGAGACGCACAGTTCGTGACGCGGCTTAACGGGAATTATTCCCAATAAGCAATCGCTGCCGGCAGCGCAGGCGTCGCTACATCGGCGCTGCAATTGTACCTAGGTATAGGGTCGACGTCTTTTTCCTATACCCAGCGGCTACCTACGTATGCTGGTGCACGTGTTGGTGCGCGCACTAGTTTTGCAAAAGTTAACAACATCTAAAACCCGGATAAGCGGAAGCGGCGTCATGACGAGCGAGCGTGCAACGACAGAAGTGTTCGGCCTTTCTCTCACGGCCGTGTTCGTCGGTTTGTTGATTTTGAACGCTCTGACTTTTTGATTGACCGCCGCAAACGCGTCGGAGCAGTGCCATGCGTTTTACATCTGGCCAGCGACTGAAGAATTTCACGGCAGCCTCAATCCTGAGCTGTCTGATCGCCGGCGGCATTTGCGCTTTGACGAGCCCGGTGAACAGCGCGGCGGGTGTTGCGATTTCCGTCAATCGAGATGTCAAAGGCGACAGGTTACCGCTGGTGCCGGCAATTCAGCCGAACCGGCGCGATTCGATCAAAAATGAAAAGCCGGTGTCCAAGAAAAACCTGGTCGGTTGCGAGCCGGCTTTCAGCCCGTTCGCGCATCCCGCTCACGCGCAGATATTCACGCATTGCGCGGCTTGATGCGGCTTCCTACCTCGTTCCGGTAGTTCCACCAGTCCGGAACTTCATCGGATTGACGTGATGGCGGCCCAATGTGGCCGAATTCGAGTGCTAACGGAATCGGAATTATGTCGAGCAAAGTGCGTACGCGTTGGATTTTCGCGGCGGCCGCTCTAATTTCTGCGGCATGGGCCAGTGTGCCGGCGGAAGCGCAGTTTTTTTGGGACCGGCAAGGCCAGTGG
>DAISKM010000197.1:0-2073 GCA_036820945.1 Pseudolabrys sp. | reverse complement strand
CGGCGGCCCCAACAATTACCGCCAACGCGAAGACGAATACATTCCGCGACCGCCACGTCAACAGCAACAGCACGTCCAGCAACCGGCGGAAAGTTCGCGTGCGCCGGCGGCGCGTAAATCCGACTCCAAAGTCACGCCCACCACCTCAATCTTGGTCATGGGCGACGAGATGGCCGAATGGCTTGCTTACGGACTCGAAGAGGTTTTCGCGGATTCGCCTGAGATCGGCATCGTTCGCAAGAACAAACTTTACTCTGGTCTTCTGCGCTACGACTCGAAAGGCGACCTCGACTGGTGGCACGTCGCGCGCGATATGCTCGCACAAGAGAAGGCCGATTACGTCGTGATGATGCTCGGCATCGGCGATCGTCAGGACATTCGTGAAAAAGATCTCGTCAAGGAAGCGGAAACAAGAGCCAAGGATCAACAGGCCAAGGACGAGGCTGAAAAGAAGTCAGGTCAAAAGACCGCGAAGCCCGACGATACTCAAGAAGGCGGCGCGCGAGCGCAGCCCGGGAAAAAGTTGGTCGGCAATGCCGACTTCCGCGGCGATGAATGGGCGAAAGTTTATTCGCGGCGCATTGACGACACGATCGCGGCTCTGAAGAGCAAGGGCGTGCCGGTGATATGGGTTGGGCTGCCCTCAATTCGCGGTACGCGCTCGACCTCCGACGTCGCCTACCTCAACGATCTCTATCGTGCACGCGCTGAGCGTGCCGGCATCACCTACGTCGATGTCTGGGATGGCTTTGTGGACGAATCCGGCAAGTACTCGAATTACGGGCCGGATTATGAGGGCCAGGTGCGCCGCTTGCGTTTGAGCGATGGGCTGTTCTTCACCAAACCCGGGGCGATCAAGCTTGCACGTTACGTCGAGCACGAATTGCGCAGATATATGAGTAACCGCGTGCCGGTCGCCCTACCCTCCGGACCGGCTGAAACGGCGCCCTCGGCCGCAAAGCCTGCGGAGCGGCCGTTGTCGGGGCCTGTGGTCCCGCTGACGGGAGGGACGCCGCCCAAAGAGTCCGATGAATTGCTTGGTGGCCCCGGCAGCAGCGCTATTCACGGCGACGCGACCGCCGTGAAGGTCCTGGCAAAGGGCGAGACCCTCGCCCCGGCGCCCGGGCGTGCCGATAATTTTGCCTGGCCGAACGGGAGCGCCGCCCAACAACCCACGGCAGCCGCACCGCAGGAAGCTCCGGTCTCGGAGACGTCTGCCAACACAAAGATGCCAGCCGACGCGACGAGCGCTTTGGCCTCCGCCCCCTCCGATACGAAGCAGCAAGAGCGCAAGAAAGGGAGCACCGGAAAGGTCGCTCAACATAGGCCGGCGAGAAAACCGACCCCGCCGGACAACGCGAATTCACGGCGGCCCCAGGATGGCTCATGGTGGTCGCAGGATGGCGCGCCACGACCGCCAAGGCCGGTCTTCGGCAACTGGCGCTAACCGTTTCGCTCGGCCGGGTTGAGTTCTCAATCGGCAAAGTTTTTCTTCTCTGCTCTGCGCGGACGCGGTTGCGACGGCCAGTAACCGAAGCCTCCTCTTTTCCCTTTAAAAAAACTCAGAGGCTCCGGTTTATCGCCACGGCAACTTTATCAGCGGCAGGGATACGATTTGAATCGAGTCCGAGAGCTCACGGCATGTAGCGATCGTTGTCGATCGGGATCACTTGGCCCGAGATGGACTTTGCCGCATCCGAAGCAAGGAAGACCGCGAGCGATGCAATGTCTTTTGGATCGATCATCGACTTGATCGACTGCACGGCCATGGCTTCGGCTGTCACTTCTTGCATGGACCGGCCGCTCAGTTGCGCCCGCCCCTGAAAGACGCGAACGATGCGATCACCCTCGACTGCTCCGGGGGCGATTGCATTGGCGCGGATGCCCCACTGGCCGAGCTCCATTGCCAACGTCTTGGTTAGCCCGATCACGCCCCACTTGGTGGCGGCATAGGGGCTGCGGTTCGGGAAGCCGTAACGCCCCGCGATCGATGACATGTTAATGATGCAGCCGGCCTTCGAGTTCTTCAGATGGGTTATCGCCAACCGCGAGACATCGAACATCGCTGTGAGA
>DAISKM010000196.1:0-6587 GCA_036820945.1 Pseudolabrys sp. | reverse complement strand
GAAGTGACGCTGCGTGGCGGCCGCTTCGGGCCATATTTGCAGCTTGGCGAGCAGATCAAGCCGCCGAAAGTGAAGAAGGGTGAGAAGAAGCCGGAAGTCGAGAAGCCCAAGCGTGCCAGCATCCCCAAGGGCATTTCGCCCGAGAACATCGATCTTGAGAAGGCGCTGGGTCTCCTGGCGCTGCCACGCAAAATTGGCCTGTCCCCGGACGACGGCGAGCCCATCGTCGCCGGCATCGGACGGTTCGGCCCCTATGTGAAGCACGGCAAGACATATGCGAACCTGGAAGACGGCGACGACGTTCTAGCCATCGGCCTCAACCGCGCCGTCACGCTGATCGCAGAAAAAAAGGCCAATCCGAAGAAGGGCCGCCGTTTCGGTGCCGACCCTGGGCGGGTTTTGGGCGAACACCCCGACGAAGGCGGGCCGGTTGTGGTCAAGAATGGCCGTTACGGGCCTTATGTCAGTCATAACGGTATCAACGCCACGATCCCGGGCGACAAGACGCCGGAGGCGATTACGCTCACCGAGGCGGTCGTGCTGCTGGATGCGCGTGCCGATCAGCTCAGCTCGCAGCCGCGGCGCGCGGCCGGACGCAAGAAAGCGGGCGAGCCTTCCGAAGCGCCGAAGGGCCGCAAGAAGAAGGCCGAAGCCGGCGATAAAAGCGAGAAATCTGCCAGCCCGCGGAAAAAACCGGCAAAAAAAGCAGCCAAAGTCACGGCCGCTGAATAAGTGGCGAAGCCGCAAGCCGGCCATTACATTTTATTCTGTGGCGCCGTTTCGGCGCAGGACTTTCTATTTTGAACAAAGCATCGAAAAAGAACCCTTCACTCCCATCCAAGGCCGACATTCTCGCTTTCATCGGAAACAGGCCCGGCAAGGTCGGCACGCGTGAGATCGCGCGCGCCTTCGGCTTGAAGAATGCAATGCGCGCCGATCTGAAGCGTCTGTTGCGCGAACTCGCAGACGAAGGAACTATCGAAAGGCGGCGGAAGAAACTGCACCACGCCGGCACCCTTCCTTCCACCGTTCTCGCCGACGTGACCGCGCGCGATAGCGACGGCGATCTCATCGCGACACCCGACGAATGGGATGAGGACGCACATGGCGCCGCGCCGAAAATACGCATTCACCCGCCCCGCAAGGTCCGGCCTGGCGACGCTGCCGGCCTCGGCGATCGCGTGCTGCTGCGCGTCGAAGAGGCCGAGAACGAGGACGAAATCCGATATCGCGGCCATGTGATCAGGATCATCGATCATCCGAAGCATCGTGTCCTTGGCATATTTCGCCAAATTCCGCATGGCGGCGGACGATTGGAGCCGGTCGAAAAGAAAATGCTCGGCAAGGAACTCGCCATCCCGGCGGGAGCAACCGCTGACGCACAAGACGGTGACCTCATCGCGGTCGAAACCTCACGCGGTTCGCGGCTTGGCCTGCCCAGTGGTCGGGTTGTGGAGCGCCTTGGATCGCTCAAGAGCGAGCGGGCGGTGAGCCTGATAGCTATTCACGCGCATGGCATCCCGTCCGTATTTCGGCGCGAAACCCAGCAGGAAGCCGACGCCGCCCGGCGCGCAACGCTTCAAGGCCGCGAGGATTGGCGGAAGCTGCCCTTCGTCACGATAGATCCACCCGACGCCAAGGATCACGACGACGCGGTGCATGCCGAGCCCGATACGGCATCGAACAATCACGGCGGCTACATTGTCCATGTCGCCATCGCGGACGTCGCTCACTATGTCGCGCCAGGCTCTGCGCTCGACCGCGAGGCGCTTGCGCGCGGCAATTCGGTCTATTTTCCGGACCGCGTGGTGCCGATGTTGCCGGAACGGATCTCGAATGATCTGTGCTCGCTTCGACCTCGCGAAGACCGCCCCGCCATCGCCGTACGCATGGTAATCGGCGCAGACGGACGCAAACGCTCGCACACCTTCCATCGCATCCTGATGCGGTCGGCCGCCAAGCTGTCCTATCAGCAAGCGCAATCCGCGATCAGCGGGCGGACCGATGAAGACACGGCAACGCTGGTCGAGCCGGTTCTCAAGCCGCTTTATGCCGCTTATGAAGCCACGGCGCGCGCTCGAGCCGAGCGACAGCCGCTCGACCTCGACCTGCCCGAGCGCAAGATTTTGCTCAAGGGCGATGGCGCCGTCGATCGCGTCATAACCCCTGAGCGGCTCGAAGCGCACCGGCTGATCGAAGAGTTCATGATTCTGGCCAACGTCGCGGCGGCCGAGACGCTGGAGCGTGCGCGCGTTCCGCTCGTTTACCGGGTGCACGATGAGCCGGCCATGGAAAAGGTGCAGGCGTTGCGTGAATTCCTCGCGACGCTCGACATCCCTTTCGCCAAAGGCGGCGTGCTCAAGCCCGAAGCTTTCAATCGGATTCTGGCGCGCGTAAAGGGACGAGACACTGAGCAACTCGTCAACGAAATCGTTCTGCGCACGCAAGCGCAGGCTGAATATTCGGCCGACAACTACGGCCATTTCGGCTTGAACCTCCGCCGCTATGCGCATTTCACGTCGCCGATCCGACGTTACGCCGATCTGATCGTGCACCGGGGCCTGATCCGGGCTTTGAAGCTCGGACACGACGGCTTGCCCGACGCAACCGATCGAAAGGCGTTAGCCGAAATCAGTGCGCAGATTTCCGCTGCCGAACGCCGCGCCATGCTGGCTGAGCGGGAAACCAGCGATCGGCTGATCGCGCATTTTCTCGCCGATCGCGTCGGCGCGAGCTTTGACGGGCGCATCTCCGGCGTCACACGCGCGGGCCTGTTCGTGAAGCTAAGCGATACCGGCGCCGACGGCTTCGTGCCCGCTCGCACAATCGGTGACGAATATTTCCGTTATGACGAAAAAGGACACGCCATGGTCGGCGCTCGCTCCGGCGAAAGCTACCGCCTGGGCGATCCCGTAACGGTGAAGCTCGTGGAAGCAGCGCCGGTTGCCGGCGCGCTGCGTTTCGAAATCTTGTCGGAGGGCCGACATAGCCGCCCAATTCCGCGACCGCGACGCGAAGAGCGGCAACACGAACACCGCCAGCGCGGCAAGCGACGGAAGGCTCGATGACGAAGGACCTCGGAAAACTCTGGGCCGAGCGCATGACTACGGCCGAGCGCGACATGTCCTTTCCGGACAGCGAGCCGCGCGACGCTGCCACGCTCATGTTGATCGATCGGTCCGGACACACTCCGAAGGTGCTGCTTGGCCGCCGTCATGCCGGGCACAAATTCATGCCGGGCAAGTTTGTCTTTCCCGGCGGGCGCATCGACCCACTCGACCGCCTGATGCCTACGGTGAGCGAGCTGCATCCCGATACCGAGAAAAAGTTACTGGAGCGGGTCGCGCAACCGGCTGGAGACTTCGCGCGCGCTTTTGCTCTCGCTGCGCTCCGCGAAACCGCCGAGGAAACCGGTCTCCTGCTCGGCGTGAAGCGTGACCGGCCACCGGCGGTGCCCGGCGAGATCTGGGCCGAGTTTGCAAAAGCAAATGTGCACCCCGATCTCGGTCAAATTCATTTCATTGCGCGCGCAATCACGCCCCCGCGCCGGCCGCGCCGCTTTGATACCCGCTTCTTAACGGCCGACGCGTCCGCGATTGCGCATACAATCGAGGGTGTCGTGGGGCCGGATTCCGAATTGGTCGAACTCATCTGGGTGCCCATCGAAGAAGCGGGCCATCTCGACATGCCGACGATTACAGGCATCGTGCTGGAGGAGCTGCTGGCGCGCGTGGAAGCCGGCATGGCGCACGATCTTCCCGTTCCCTTTTATTTCATGATCGAGAAGCAATTTTTTCGGGAACTGCTGTAGAAATGCTGCAAATCGGCACTTTTCTTGACATTTGCAGCTTCGGCGTTAGTTTCCGCGCCAAAGACATCGTCTAAACTTAAAGCATAAAGGGAAGTTTTATGGCCAAAGCCATCAGTCTCAAGATCAAACTCGTTTCAAGCGCCGGTACCGGCCACTACTACGTGACCCGGAAAAACTCGCGCACGCAGACGGACAAATTGAAGAAAAGAAAATACGATCCCATCGCGAAGAAGCACGTCGATTACACCGAGTCCAAGATCAAGTAATTTCCCAAGGGCATCCACGATGCTTCGCACGCTGGTTGCCGCGCTCCTTTCGGTGGCGCTGGCCTGTGGGCCCGCCATCGCAGCCGAAAAGCATAAGCTTGCCCTGCAGATCAGCGACAACGATCCGGACAAAATGAACGCGGTGCTCAACGTCGCGGCAAACGTATCGAAGTTCTATTCCGACAAAGGCGAAGAGGTCGATATCCAGATCGTTGCCTTCAATGCCGGGCTCCACATGCTGCGCGATGATACCTCCCCCGTGAAACCGAGGCTCAAGTCCTTCAAGGAAGGAATGCCGAACGTCTCGTTCATGGCTTGCGAGAATACGCTCGACGCGATGACGCGCAAGGAAGGCAAGGAACCGGCGCTCGTTGACAATGCCCGGCGCGTTAAGGCAGGCGTTGTTACTCTGATCGAGCTCGGCGAAAAGGGCTGGACAATCGTCCGACCCTAGCAAGGATATCCGCGAAGCAGGTGGCCGGCCGGAAGCGATGAGGAGGCCACTCATGCCACTCCCGGGCCGGCCGAACCCCACGGACCCAGGAGATGCGGCGGACCTGAGCTACTCCGTAGGGTATTGCAGAGACGTTTGAGCGCGCGCCCCGAAGTCGCGCCGAATCAAATGTGCCACCGATAGGCTAGACCAGGCGCGCGGTCTGACCAAACGCTTCGTTAAAGCGCTGGAATGCTTGGGCAATCGCCAACGCTTTGCAAGGCCCTGCTCCCACTCCGGCGTCAGCCCGATCCGAGGAAATGACGGATGGTCTCGATGAATTTTCCCACCGAAATCGGCTTCGAGAGGTAAGCCTCACAGCCGCCTTCGCGAATGCGCTCTTCGTCGCCCTTCATGGCGAACGCCGTGATTGCAACCACCGGAATGGCTTTGAGCTCGGCGTCGTCCTTGAGCCATTTGGTCACTTCGAGACCCGAGACTTCCGGCAGCTGAATATCCATCAGGATCAGATCGGGCCGATGCCTGCGCGCGAGGTCGAGTGCCTCGATCCCATTGCGAGTGCCAACGGTGTTGTAACCGTGCGCTTCGAGGAGATCGTGGAAGAGCTTCATGTTGAGCTCGTTGTCTTCCACGATCAGGACGGTCTTTGGCATTCCATTTCCGCCCATTTCCCCGTTGCGCACAGCCGGCAGTCGCCAGCGCGGCCATGCTCGGGCATGATCGGCACGGTAATGCCGATTTCTTACGGCACCCTTAAATACCAACTAAACCAATGGGGTTGCCACAGCGATAACCCGGTTCGTTCTCAGGTTTGCCACTTTAGGCGAGTCGCTTCCGCCTTTTCAGCTTCTCCACAGCGGACAACGCCAGCTTCTTCTGGCTTGCGCGCTTGGTTTAGTGCGCTGCCATCTGCGGACTGCGGTGACCGAGCTTGGCCATGAATGATGACAGGGCCAATCCTTTTCACGATTGCCAAGGCAATAGACAAACGGCCCGCGACGGAGGTCCGTATCGCGGGCCGGCAGTTTGTGACTGGCGGATGAAGGATGTCCACCAGCCGGTTCCTAGCACTCAACCGAAATCGCATTCACAAAAAAACACGCTGCTCCTGCACAAAAGAGAGCCACGCGGTCTTATCGATCAGAACGTTAGGCGTCTAGCGTGACTCAGCCTTACGATCATCCAGCTTGGATATTGGACTTCCCCCAAAGATTTCATCGGCGGCATGGCTAATCAAGTACCAGGAGCCGGGCGCACTGAAATGGGTGCGATCCACCTGTAGTATGTCCCGCGCGGTGTCTCCCAACCGTACAAGACAGTCGTGCTCGTTACAAAAAACATCGCGCGCGGAAATGAAAGTGGCCCCCAAATTTGTCGCAATCACCTTGAGCTCTTTATCCGCCCTAAAACCCTCTGGATAGAAGGCCGACAGTCGGTCCGGTATTCGATGCAGAGGGTTTGCCCGAGCAGCTTTGTACAAAAGTGATTGTGGCGGTTGATGCCAGAATGGAACCGACCCTATTATTACTATGCGATGAACTCCTATGCGCTGAAAAAATTGCAGCGTTTCCCTAAACCTTTCGATGTGATTGTATTGGTACCAAAACGCGCCGATGAGAACGATGTCAGGTTTGAGGCGCACAAATTCTTCTTCCGTTGCAATTTGCAGTCTGCGACAATTTTCAGCGTTGGTCGGCTTTACCTCCTCCACCGGCGGACACTCGCCAAAGCCGATCAGTTTGAGCCGGAAAGTCCTTTCATTTTGCAACAAGGTCAGCCCTGGAACTAAATGCGCCGCGTGCGAATCCCCGTATAGGACCAGCAAAGGCCCGACTAAGTTCTTTTTTTCATTGGGAGGCGGAAAGTCAGCGCCGTAGGTTAATGGCGTGAGAAGCGCCTGGATCTCCTTCGGGTATCGTCCCGGAAATCCGTCGCCTCGTAGCGTGATCACTCCGACAAGTCCGACCGCCGCGAGGGAGGCAGCGCAAGCCCCGCCAACCGACCGTAAGCCGATACTGAACCGCCGCGTGCGTATCGGCCGCTCGACAAATTCATA
>DAISKM010000195.1:0-6603 GCA_036820945.1 Pseudolabrys sp. | reverse complement strand
CGCACCAGATCGGCCAGGCGCCGCGAGAGCTCTCCTTCATTGGCCCGCGGGAAGGCGCGGTACAGCATGTCAGAAATGACGAGGCCAAGCACGTGATCGCCGAGGAATTCAAGCCGCTGGTAGCTCGCCGCGCGATTGCCTCCCGACAGCGCGGAAATGTGAGTGAGGGCTCGTTCGAGCAAGTCCTTATCGGCAAATTTATAGCCGATCCTGCTTTCGAGCGCCGTCCTGTCCCTGGCCTTGCGGCTCATCTGACGATCGTGAACAGCCTGCTCCAGCGCACTGATACGGGCCAGCGCCAAAATTGCCAGGCACGCTCGCCTTCGTACACAGAGAAGAAGATGATCTGTGCTTTGCCTACGATGTTCTCGAACGGCACCATGCCTACCTGACTGAACCGGCTGTCGGTCGAGTTGTCGCGGTTGTCGCCCATCATGAAGTAGTGATCGGGCGGAACCGTATAGATTTGCGTGTTATCGGCGAACCCGTTGTCGACCAGATCGAGCGAGTAATAGCTCACACCGTTCGGCAGTGTCTCCTTCCAGCGTTTGACCGGGGCATCACGCGTTCCTTCTTCGGACTCGATGAAATCGGGAGCGCGCTCGCGCTTAACCGGAACGCCGTTGATATTGAGAACGCCGTCGACAACCTGAATTTTGTCCCCGGGCAAACCAATCACGCGCTTGATGTAGTCCGTTGAGGGTTCCTTGGGGAGCCGGAACACCACGACATCGCCCCGTTGGGGCATCCAATCGCTCGGAATGCGCCCGGAGAACACCGGCGGCGAGAGCGGCAGCGAGTATTTGCTGTAGCCGTACGTGTATTTCGAGACAAAGAGGTAGTCGCCGACGAGCAATGTCGCCTTCATCGAGCCGGATGGAATATTAAACGGCTGGAACAGGAAGGTACGGATTATAAGGGCGATGATCAGCGCGTGAATGATCACGCGCACGGTTTCGGCGATACCGCCCTCTTTTCGCTTTGTTCCGGATGTCACACTCATTGGCCTCTCGTCCCGCCACACCGCACACACGCCCCGGCGACCTTGTAGCGGCTGAGACTGTGGCAGGCAATGAACAAGGCCGGAAAGTTACAAACGTTTGATCCGATTGGAGGACCTATTTCAGCGCGAAACTCCCAGCGGATTTGTCGGTACAGCGGAAATAATGACGATAGCCTGTGCGGTTGGGCCTTCATCCGTCAGCGATACGTCGATTCTTGCTTCGCAACCGGGTGGTGTGATCGCCTTTAGACGCGTGAGCGCGCCACCGGTCAGCTTCATCGTGGGCCGGCCGCCGGCGAGATTCACCACACCCATATCGCGCCAGAAAACGCCGCGCCTCAATCCGGTGCCAAGCGCCTTGGCGCAGGCCTCCTTTGCAGCGAAACGTTTGGCGTAGGTTTCAACGGTATTTGCGCGGCGCTCGGCCTTGTCCCGTTCGGTGGCCGTGAAAATGCGGCCGAGAAAGCGCTCTCCGTGGCGATCGATGACGTCGGCAATCCTTCGCACGTCAACGATGTCGGAACCAAGGCCAATAATCATGCGCGCGCTTTCTTGCGGCCACGGTCCATTGCAGCACGCATCAATTTAACCGTCTCGGCAAGACCCTCGAACACCGCTTCGCCAACCAGAAAGTGGCCGATATTGAGTTCGACCACCTCAGGCAACGTTGCGATCGTCTCCGCCGTGCCATAGTCGAGCCCGTGGCCGGCATGCACTTCCAATCCCAGACCTGCAGCAAGTTGCGCCCCATCGCGAATGAGTTGCCACTCGGCATTTGCCTCGGCGGATCGACCTTCGGCCAAGGCCTCACACCAGGAGCCGGTGTGAATTTCGATGACAGGAGCGCCGAGCGCGGCAGCGGTCTCTATTTGCGCCGGCGCCGCTCCGATAAAGAGCGAAACACGAATACCGGCATGCTTGAGCTCATGCACGACAGGAGCAAGCTGCTCGCGCTGGCCGGCCGCGTCGAGGCCCCCTTCGGTCGTGCGCTCCGTCCGTTTTTCCGGCACGAGGCACACCGCGTGCGGCCTGGTCTTGAGCGCAATGCCGACCATTTCCTTCGTTGCTGCCATCTCCAGATTGAGCGACTTGTCCAGTTCCGCCTTCAGCCGCGCGATGTCGTCGTCGCGAATATGCCGGCGGTCTTCGCGCAGATGAGCCGTGATCCCGTCGCAGCCGGCCACGATCGCGAGTTTGGCTGCACGCACAGGATCGGGATGACGCCCGCCGCGGGCATTGCGGATAGTTGCAACGTGATCGACATTGACGCCAAGGCGCAGACGTTTCATGCGCTAGCCGTTCACGCGTTCCGCCTTCGCCACGACCGGTTTAGCGCGCAACTGCGCGAGGATGGCGGTGAGATGCTTGAGGTCGTAGACCTCGAGATCAATCGTGACATCGGTGAAATCGGGCGCGCGCCTCGTCATGCGGATATTATCGATGTTGCCGTCGTGCTCGGCGATCACTTGCGCAATCTGCGCCAGCGAGCCCGGCTCGTTCACCGATTGCACCGCGATCCGTGCAGGAAAGCGCCGCGGCGCCTGCTCTTCTTCGTCCCAGCGCACGTCCAGCCACCGCTCGGGATTGTCCTCGAACTCGCTCAGCGCGGGCGACTGGATCGGATAGATGGTGATGCCCTCCCCCGGCGTGAGAATTCCGACGATCCGGTCGCCGGGCACTGCGCCGCCATCGGGCGCGAAACTAACTGGAAGATCGCCATTGATGCCGCGGATCGGGATCGCCGGACCTTCCGCATTGTCGGGCAGCTTGAACTTGACCGAGGTCAGTTTCTTCAGGCCGAACCAGCCGCTCTCCGATTTGGGCTTTGCCGCCATCGCGGCGGCGCGTTCTTCCTTGTAGTCGGGGTACATCGCGCGGGCGACGTCGGAAGCCTTCAACTCGCTGCGTCCCACCGCCGCCATGACGTCATCGACCGACGCGCGCGCGAGCCGGGACAGCGCGCCCGTCAGATTTTCATCCGAGTATGCGATTTTCGCGCGCTGGAACAGGCGCTCGACAATGCGCCGGCCAAGCCCGGCATATTGCCGGCGCACGGCGGCACGGGTGGCGCGCCGGATCGCCGCGCGCGCCTTGCCGGTGACGACAATTGATTCCCAGGCGGCGGGCGGAGCCGCCTGCGCTTTCGAGCTAACGATCTCGACTTCGTCGCCATTGACGAGCTCGGACGTGAGCGGCGCGATCTTGCCGTTGATCTTGCAACCGACCGCGGTGTTGCCGATATCGGTATGCACCGCATAGGCGAAATCGATCGGGGTCGCCTTGCGAGGCAAGGCAATGAGCTTCCCCTTGGGCGTGAAACAGAACACCTGGTCGTGAAATAATTCGAGCTTCGTGTGCTCGAGGAATTCTTCCGGGTTCGAGCCTTCCGCCAGCAGCTCGATGGTGCGCCGCAGCCAGGCATAGGCGGTCGACTCGCGAGACAGCAGTTCCGTCGGCGTGCCGACGTGATCCTTGTAAAGCGCATGGGCAGCAATGCCGTATTCGGCGATCTCGTGCATCGCGATGGTGCGGATCTGCAGCTCCACGCGCTGCTTGCTGGGGCCGATGACGGTCGTGTGGATCGAGCGGTAGTCGTTCCCTTTGGGGGTCGAGATGTAGTCCTTGAAGCGTCCCGGCACCATTGGCCACGTGCTGTGCACGACGCCGAGCGCCTGGTAGCAGTCGGGCAGCGTCTTCACGAGGACGCGAAATCCGAAGATGTCGGACAGCTGCTCGAAACCGACGGACTTCCGTTCCATCTTCCGCCAGATCGAATAGGCCCGCTTGCGCCGTCCGACGACGCGCGCGTCGATGCCCCGATCGGCCAGTTTTTTGGCGAGTTGTTTTTCGATTTCCGAGATCAGCAGCTTGCTGCGCTCGGTGAGCGCGTTGAGCCGCGCCGTCACGACGTCATAGGCTTCGGGGTAAAGCTCGCGGAATGCGAGATCGTCGAGCTCCTCGCGCATCTCATGCATGCCCATGCGGCCTGCGAGCGGTGCGTAGATATCGAGCGTCTCTTCAGAGACACGGCGCCGCGCGTCGGGCGGCATATAGCCAAGGGTCCGCATGTTGTGCAGCCGGTCGGCGAGCTTGATCAAAAGCACCCGTACGTCATCGGCGATGGCCAGCAACAGCTTGCGCAGGTTCTCTGCCTGCTTGGCTTCCTTGGTGACGAGATCGAGCTTCTTCAACTTAGTCAGGCCCTCGACCAGCGTGCCGATATCGCGGCCGAACAGACTGTCGATCTCCGCGCGAGTGGCTTCTGTATCTTCGATGGTGTCGTGCAGGAGCGCCGCGGCGATTGTGGAATCATCGAGCTTGAGGTCGGTGAGGATCGCCGCGACCTCTATCGGATGCGAGAAATAGGGATCTCCGGAAGCTCGCCGCTGCTCGCCATGCGCCTTCATGGCATAGACATAGGCGCGATTGAGCAGCGCCTCGTTCGTGTCCGGATTGTAACGCCGTACCCGCTCGATCAGGTCGTACTGCCGCATCATCGGCAGCTTTCTCGATACAGCCGGCCGATCGGCGGCCTGCGTTGGGGCGGCAACGGGAGCCGCGCGCGGCGCCCTGATCGGGGCCTGCTTCTGCATGCGCGGAAGGTCAGAACGCGTACGCGCCATATCTCCGGCCTCGCGGCCGCTCCTTGCGAATTACCACCTCAAGATATCATGCCGTGTCATCATGCCGGCAAGGCTTTACCCATTGATAAACAACCGACGGCCCGGCTTTTGGCCGGGCCGTCGCGAACAATTTAATGCAAAATCGAACGATTATTCGGCTTCTTCTTCCGGTGGCTCCTCCGGAGGGGCGAGGCCTTCCAGGCCCTTCAGGAGCTCTTCCTCGGTCATGCGGTCCGCAGTTACCTCTGTGTCGTCGGAGTCGACGCTCGCGCCGGCACCGGCTCCGATCAATGGCACTTCGGGCTCGGGCTCGTCGACCTCGACGTATTTCTGCAGAGTGTGAATGAGGTCTTCCTTGAGATCGCCGGGGGAAACAGTCGTTTCCGCAATTTCGCGCAACGCGACAACCGGGTTTTTGTCGTTGTCGCGTTCCACGGTGATCTGCGAGCCGGACGAAATCATGCGCGCCCGATGGCTCGCCAGCAACACGAGATCGAAGCGGTTCTCAACCTTGTCGATGCAATCTTCTACGGTGACACGGGCCATAGGCTCGTCACTCCATCTGGTGGAACTTGTCCTGAATTTGCCCGCTAGGTATC
This sequence comes from Pseudolabrys sp., assembly GCA_036820945.1. Taxonomy (GTDB): domain Bacteria; phylum Pseudomonadota; class Alphaproteobacteria; order Rhizobiales; family Xanthobacteraceae; genus Pseudolabrys. The sequence goes on along the minus strand of DAISKM010000195.1, from coordinate 1,378 downwards.
CTCTTGGGCACGGAATTTCAAGCACTTTTGTCTTGGTTTAGCCGCAACCGTCTGTTACTCGACGAATTGACGAGATCGCAGGAAGCCGATGGCGCTGAATTTTATCGGCACTGCGTGATTGCGCAGGCGGCGAACCAATTCATTGGAGAGGCCGCAATGCCCAGCTAACGGCGATCGAAGTCGCGCGCGGCGCACTATGAGCCCGCGCGGTCAGGATTTGAAGTAACTGTTAATGATTTGTGAGAACAAGCCATGACCGTCCCGGGCGAAAAAATCGCTTTATTCATAGATGGCGCCAACCTTTACGCGACCGCAAAATCCCTTGGCTTCGACATCGACTACAAGCGATTGCTGCGCGAGTTTCAGGGGCGCGGCTATCTGCTGCGGGCGTTCTATTACACGGCAGTGATCGAAGACCAGGAATACTCCTCGATCCGTCCGCTGATCGACTGGCTTGACTACAACGGCTATTCGGTCGTCACCAAGGCGACCAAGGAATTCGTCGACCAGACGGGACGCCGTAAGGTCAAGGGAAACATGGACATCGAGCTCGCGGTCGATGCCATGGAAATTGCCGGCACGATCGACCACATGGTTCTGTTCTCCGGCGACGGAGATTTCCGTTCGCTGGTCGAAGCCGTGCAGCGCAGAGGCGTACGCGTCACCGTCGTTTCGACGGTTTCCACGCAGCCCCCGATGGTCGCCGATGAGCTTCGCCGTCAGGCTGACGTATTCCTCGACATTGTCGAGCTGCAGACCAAGATCGGGCGTGATCCGTCCGAACGTCCCCCGCGAGAAGCAAGGCCCCCGCGCGAGGATCGCGCCGCCTCCCATACCCCTCAGTTTCTGCAGCGCCCGCCGAGCACGCCGCAGCGTGCCGGCGCGCACGTGGGGGCGGACGACGACGAAGAATCCTTCGAATAGCCGTGTAGCGATCTTGCCTTGCGCGTGATCTTATCCGAATGGGTGTCGATCCCCGATCGGGCTCGAGGACAAGCTTTTTGGGATCATGCGCAATGGCCGGGGCCGACGGAAAGCCTGGGCGGGACTGTCCGCGCTGCCCGCGGCTTGTCGAATTCCGCAAGTCCTGGCGCGCCAAGGAGCCGACCTGGTTTAATTCGCCGGTCCCCTCCTTCGGGCCCATCGATGCGCGTGTATTGATCGTCGGCCTTGCGCCAGGGCTGCAGGGCGCAAATCGCACCGGCCGCCCGTTCACCGGCGATTACGCCGGCGTCCTGCTCTACGACACGCTGCTCAAGTTTGGCTTTGCTCGCGGCAATTACGGCGCGCATCCCGACGATGGCCTGGAACTCATCGATTGTCGGATCACCAACGCGGTGCGCTGCGTGCCGCCCGAAAACAAGCCGATGCCTGAGGA
>DAISKM010000194.1:0-6606 GCA_036820945.1 Pseudolabrys sp. | reverse complement strand
GTTCATCATGGCGCCGGTGCCGGCAGGGATCAGGCGGCCGACAATGACATTCTCTTTGAGTCCGTCGAGCGTATCGGCCTTGCCGTTGACGGCGGCTTCGGTGAGCACGCGCGTCGTCTCCTGGAACGAGGCCGCGGAGATGAACGAGCGGGTCTGCAGGCTGGCCTTGGTGATGCCGAGCAGGACCGGGTGACCGGTCGCGCCCTTTTTGCCTTCGGCCTCGGCATGCGCGTTGATCTCGTCGAGCTCGATTTTGTCGATCTGCTCGCCCTGCAACAGCTCGGTGTCCCCGGAGTCGTCGATCTCGACCTTCTGCAACATTTGGCGAACAATCACCTCGATGTGCTTGTCGTTGATGTTGACGCCCTGCAGTCGATAGACCTCCTGGATTTCGTTCACCAGGTAGGCAGCGAGTTCCTCGACACCCTTGATGGCGAGGATGTCGTGCGGAGCGGGATTGCCCTCGACGATATAATCGCCCTTCTCGATGACGTCGCCATCCTGCAAGTGGATGTGCTTGCCCTTCGGAATGAGATATTCCTTGGGCTCCTCGCCTTTGCCGGACGGTTCGATCGTGATGCGGCGCTTGTTCTTGTAGTCCTTGCCGAACCGCACCGTCCCGCCGATTTCGGCGATGATCGCTGCTTCCTTCGGCCGGCGTGCTTCGAACAGTTCCGCCACGCGCGGCAGACCGCCGGTGATGTCGCGAGTCTTCGCGCTCTCAGTCGGGATACGCGCGATGACGTCGCCCGCCTTCACATGCCCGCCCGGATCGACCGAGATGATGGCATCGACGGCGAGTTGGTAGCGCGCCTCGCCGCCGCGAGCGAGCTTGAGGAGCTTGTTGCCCGACTTGATCACGATAGCCGGACGCAGATCCTGCTGATTCCGCGACGCTCCGGTGCGCCAGTCGATGACCACGCGCTTTGCAATGCCGGTGGATTCGTCGAGCGCCTCCGACATCGACACCCCGTCAATGAGGTCCTCGAATCCGACATCCCCCTCCACTTCGGTCAAAATCGGCCGCGTGTAGGGATCCCACTCCGCGATTCGCTGGCCACGCTTGATCTTCTCGCCGTCCTCGACGCGCAGACGCGCGCCGTAGGGAATACGGTGATGCGCGCGTTCCGTGCCATCGGGATCGACGACCGCGACGACCATGTTGCGAACCATCGCGACCACCTCGTTGTCCGAGTTCTTCGCAACGTTCTTGCTCTTGAACTTGACCTTTCCGTCAAAGTTGGACTCGATGAACGACTGCTCCGAAATCTGCGCCGCGCCGCCGATATGGAATGTGCGCATCGTCAGCTGGGTACCCGGCTCGCCAATGGACTGAGCCGCGATGACACCCACTGCCTCGCCCATGTTGACCGGAGTGCCTCGGGCAAGATCGCGCCCGTAGCACGCGGCGCACACGCCGTTCTTGGTCTCACACGTCAGGACCGAACGGATGCGCAGTTCCTGCACGCCAGCATTGGTGACCACCTCGACTTCGGGCTCCTGTAGCAGCGTCCCGCGTTTGACCACCGTCTTGCTGCTGGACGGATCCTTCACATCCTCTGCCGTCGTCCGGCCGAGAATGCGGCTGGCAAGCGATGCAACGACCGTGCCGGCATCGATGATCGCGCGTACTTTGATGCCGCTCTTCGTGCCGCAGTCCTCTTCCGTGATGATGCAGTCCTGCGCCACGTCGACGAGGCGCCGTGTCAGATAGCCTGAGTTTGCCGTCTTCAACGCCGTGTCGGCCAGACCCTTGCGGGCACCGTGCGTCGAGATGAAGTACTCGAGCACCGAGAGGCCCTCCTTGAAGTTGGAGATGATCGGGCTCTCGATGATTTCGCCCGACGGCTTGGCCATGAGGCCGCGCATGCCCGCAAGCTGACGCATCTGCGCGGGCGAACCGCGCGCGCCGGAATGGGCCATCATGTAGATCGAATTGACCTGCGCTTCGCGTCCGCCGGCATCTTTCTTCGAAGACGAAATCTCCTTCATCATCGCGTCGGCGATCGCTTCGGTGCATTTCGACCAGGCATCGACCACCTTGTTGTATTTTTCGCCCTGGGTGATGAGGCCGTCGTTGTATTGCTGCTCGAACTCTTTGGCGAGCTCACGCGTCTCCTCGACGGTCTTCCACTTCGATTCCGGCACCACCATGTCGTCCTTGCCGAACGAGATCCCGGCCTTGAAGGCGTGATAGAAGCCGAGCGCCATGATGCGGTCGCAGAATATAACGGTCTCTTTCTGCCCGCAGTGGCGATAGACGGTATCGATCATCGACGAGATCTCGCGCTTGGTCATCAAGCGGTTGACGATGTCGAACGGAACCTTCGCGCTCTTCGGCAGCACGCTGCCGAGCACGACGCGCCCTGGGGTCGTGTCGTACCATTTCTTGAAGGTGTTGCCTTTCTCGGCGACGCCTTCCCAGCGGTATTTGATCTTGCTGTGCAGGCCGATCACCTTTTCATGCAATGCATGATCAATGTCCGCTAGATCGCCGAACACCTTTCCCTCGCCGGGCTCGCCCTCACGCATTAGCGAGAGGTAGTAAAGGCCGAGCACGATGTCCTGCGACGGCACGATGATGGGCGAGCCGTTCGCCGGGTGAAGGATATTGTTGGTCGACATCATGAGGACGCGTGCTTCCAGCTGCGCTTCGAGAGACAACGGGACGTGCACGGCCATCTGGTCGCCGTCGAAATCGGCATTGAACGCTGCGCAGACGAGCGGGTGCAGCTGAATTGCCTTGCCTTCGATCAGGACCGGCTCAAAAGCCTGGATGCCGAGCCGGTGCAGGGTCGGCGCGCGGTTGAGCAACACCGGATGCTCGCGGATCACCTCGTCGAGGATGTCCCAGACCTCCGGCTTCTCCTTCTCGACCAGCTTCTTCGCCTGCTTCACTGTGGTCGACAAACCCTTGGCATCAAGCCGCGAGTAAATGAACGGCTTGAACAGCTCCAAGGCCATCTTCTTTGGCAAGCCGCACTGGTGCAGCTTGAGCTCGGGACCAACAACGATCACCGAACGGCCTGAGTAGTCGACGCGCTTGCCGAGCAAGTTTTGCCGGAAACGGCCCTGCTTGCCCTTCAGCATGTCGGCCAGCGACTTCAGCGGACGCTTGTTGGCACCGGTGATGACGCGGCCGCGGCGGCCATTGTCGAACAGCGCATCGACTGCTTCCTGCAGCATGCGCTTTTCGTTGCGGATGATGATGTCCGGCGCACGAAGCTCGATCAGCCGTTTCAGACGGTTGTTGCGATTGATGACACGACGATAGAGATCGTTGAGATCGGACGTCGCAAATCGCCCGCCGTCAAGCGGCACGAGCGGCCGCAGATCCGGCGGGATCACCGGCACCACGGTCAGGATCATCCACTCGGGCTTGTTGCCTGATGCGATGAACGCCTCGATCAGCTTGAGCCGTTTCGCAATCTTCTTCTTCTTGATGTCGCTGTCGGATTCCGCAAGCTCGGCGCGCAATTCGGCCTGCATCTTTTCGAGGTCGATTCCCTTGAGCATCTCGCGGATCGCTTCCGCCCCGATCATCGCGGTGAAGCTATCCGACCCATATTCCTCCTGCGCCTTCAGATATTCGTCCTCGGACAGAAGCTGGCGATCCTTGAGCGGCGTGAGCCCGGGCTCAAGGACGACGTAGTATTCGAAGTACAGGATGCGCTCGAGATCCTTGAGCGTCATGTCGAGCAGCAGGCCGATGCGGCTTGGCAGCGACTTCAGAAACCAGATGTGCGCAACGGGCGCGGCCAATTCGATATGGCCCATGCGCTCGCGCCGCACGCGCGACAGCGTCACCTCGACTGAGCACTTCTCGCAGATAATGCCTTTGTACTTCATGCGCTTGTACTTGCCGCACAAGCATTCGTAATCCTTGATGGGCCCGAAAATGCGCGCGCAGAACAAGCCGTCGCGCTCGGGCTTGAAGGTACGATAGTTGATCGTTTCGGGCTTTTTGATCTCGCCGTAGGACCAGGACAGAATCTTTTCGGGACTCGCGATCGAAATCCGGATCTGGTCGAAGACCTGAGCCGGAACCTGCGGGCTGAAAAGATTCATGATCTCTTGATTCATTGCTTTCTCCTCGACCGGGGAACCGCCGATTCCCCACCTGTCGTTGAATGTTCAACCGCGGAGCGGCGCCCTTGCCGCCCCGCAAACCTATGACTACTCCGCCGCCTCGGCCGTCTCCGGCCCCTGGCGCTGTTGCTTCGAATTGTGCAGATCGACGTTCAAGCCGAGCGAACGCATCTCCTTGACCAGCACGTTGAAGCTTTCCGGAATGCCGGCCTCGAATGTGTCGTCGCCGCGAACGATCGCTTCGTACACCTTGGTGCGGCCGGCAACGTCGTCCGACTTGACGGTAAGCATCTCCTGCAAGGTGTAGGCAGCGCCGTAGGCTTCGAGCGCCCACACTTCCATTTCGCCGAAGCGCTGGCCGCCGAACTGCGCCTTGCCGCCGAGCGGCTGCTGGGTAACCAGCGAGTAAGGGCCAATCGAACGCGCGTGGATCTTGTCATCCACCAGGTGGTGCAGCTTCAGCATGTAGATGAAGCCGACCGTCACCTTGCGATCGAACGGCTCACCGGTCCGGCCATCGAACACGGTGACCTGTCCGGAATGATCGAGGCCCGCGAGATCGAGCATCTTCTCGATGTCGGCCTCCTTTGCGCCGTCGAACACGGGCGTTGCAATCGGGACGCCATGGCGCAGGTTGCCGCCGAGTTCGATGAGACCCTCCTCGTTCAGCGACTTGATGGTCTCGTCGTCGCCATAGACTTTCTTGAGCATGTCCTTCAGCGGCCGCGAGTCGTGCCGCGAATTGTAAGCATCGACCGCCTGCCCGATCTTGAGCCCAAGGCCGGCACAAGCCCAGCCGAGATGCGTCTCGAGAATCTGACCGACGTTCATCCGGCTCGGCACGCCGAGCGGATTGAGCACGATGTCGACCGGGGTGCCATCCTCCAGGAACGGCATGTCCTCGGCGGGCACGATTTTCGAAACGACGCCCTTGTTGCCGTGACGACCGGCCATCTTGTCGCCGGGCTGGATCTTGCGCTTCACGGCGACGAAGACCTTCACCATTTTCATCACGCCGGGCGGAAGCTCGTCGCCGCGCTGCAGCTTCTCCACTTTGTCGAGGAAGCGCTGCTCGAGCAGCTTCTTCGACTCATCGTACTGCTTGCGAATGGCTTCGATCTCCGCCATCAGCTTGTCGTTGGGCGAAGCGAACAGCCACCATTGCGAGCGTGGATACTCGTCCAGCACCGTCTTGGTGATCTTGGAGTCTTTCTTGAACCCCTTGGGACCGGCGATGCCCGTACGCCCTTCGAGCATCTCAGCAAGACGCCCGTAGACGTTACGGTCGAGGATTGCCTGCTCGTCGTCGCGGTCCTTCGCCAGCCGCTCGATTTCTTCACGCTCGATCGCGAGCGCACGTTCGTCTTTTTCGACGCCGTGCCTGTTGAACACGCGCACTTCGACGACCGTGCCCTGCACCCCCGGCGGCACCCGCAGCGAGGTGTCGCGTACATCGGAGGCCTTCTCGCCGAAGATCGCACGCAGCAGCTTTTCTTCCGGCGTCATCGGGCTTTCGCCCTTCGGCGTTATCTTGCCGACCAGGATGTCGCCCGCGTGCACCTCGGCACCGATGTAGACGATACCGGCTTCGTCGAGGTTCTTGAGCGCCTCTTCGGAAACGTTCGGGATATCGCGGGTAATTTCTTCCGGACCAAGCTTTGTGTCGCGCGCCATCACCTCGAATTCCTCGATGTGGATGGACGTGAACACGTCGTCCTTCACGATCCGCTCCGAGAGCAGGATCGAGTCCTCGAAGTTGTAGCCATTCCACGGCATGAACGCGACCAGCACGTTGCGGCCAAGCGCGAGCTCGCCGAGGTCCGTAGACGGGCCGTCGGCAATAATGTCGCCCTTGTCGACACGATCACCTACCTTCACCAGCGGACGCTGATTGATGCAGGTGTTCTGGTTCGACCGCTGATATTTCATCAGTCGATAGATATCGACGCCCGGTTTCGTGGGGTCGGTCTCATCGGTTGCGCGGACAACGATACGGGTGGCGTCTACCTGATCGACAATGCCGGTGCGACGCGCCGCGATCGATGCGCCTGAGTCGCGAGCGACCACGCCTTCCATGCCGGTGCCGACGAACGGCGCCTCGGCCCGCACAAGCGGGACCGCCTGACGCTGCATGTTGGAACCCATCAGCGCACGGTTGGCGTCGTCGTTTTCAAGGAACGGAATCAGCGCCGCAGCCACCGAAACCAGCTGCTTCGGCGACACGTCCATGAAGTCCACTTTGTCGCGCGGCACGAGGTGCACGTCGCCTGCCTGGCGGCAAACGATTAGATCCTCGGTAAAGCGCCCACGGTTGTCGATCGACGAGTTCGCCTGTGCGACCGCATGGCGGGCCTCCTCCATTGCGGAGAGGTAGATCACCTCGTCGGTGACGCGACCGTCCTTGACCTTGCGATATGGCGTTTCCACAAAGCCGTATTTGTTCACGCGCGCATAAGTGGCGAGTGAATTGATAAGCCCGATGTTTGGCCCTTCCGGCGTTTCGATCGGACAGATGCG
>DAISKM010000193.1:0-6607 GCA_036820945.1 Pseudolabrys sp. | reverse complement strand
CCTCCAGGATCTCATGGGTTACCCGGTCGTCACCGCCGGCCTGGTGATGGGGCCGCGAGGCTTCGGTACGATGGCCGCCATGCTCGTCGTCGGTCGGCTTACCGGACGGTTCGACACGCGCCTGCTTTTGGGCATTGGCATTGGCCTCAATGCCTGGGCCTTCTATGCCATGACGGGTTGGACGCCTGATGTCTCACAGACTCAAATCATTGTTGTTGGGATCGTGCAAGGTGCCGGGCTCGGCTTTCTCTTCGTACCGCTCAGTTCAGTGAGCTTGGCGACATTACCCGCAGAGCGACGCACCGAAGGCGCGGGTGTCTATAACTTGGCGCGCAACATCGGCTCAAGTGTCGGCATTTCCGTCGTCAACGCACTGCTCACGAGCAATACGCAGGTGAATCACGCTGAGATCGTCGCGCATGTGAGCGCCATCAATCGAAACTTCGACAACCCAATGGTGGCGCAGTTCTGGGATCCGGTGTCGGCGGCGGGTCGAGCGGCGCTCGATGCGGTCATTACGCGACAGGCGCAGATCATCGCTTATATTGACGACTACAAGCTGTTGATGATCGCGATGCTCGCCGTCATCCCGCTGCTGATCATCTTCAAGAAGTCTGCCGACAACAGCCGAGGCCGACAAGGGCATCGACCTCTCATCTCGCCGCTGGAGAAACTGTACCGATCGGTTGGATTGCGGTGGGAAATCCAGCCCAGGTGCTGCCGCCAGGCGAGCATGAGCGGTGTCGGATTTGCGACCGACCGCACTGGCAATGCAACAGCAAATTACGCGAGGGCAAATACGCTTAAAGGTCGCCGTTCCGCGGACCCCCCGGTTTAGGCGTTTTCTTGTAGGACCCAAACGACCCGCAGCCTCGAATGTCCGCTCTTCGGGGTAAAGCAGACATGGCCTTTTGCGGAATTTCGCTTTCGCGGTCGCTATTGGGTGTAAAGCGGACATCGCTTTTTGCGGCGCAAATGTCTGCTTTTGACCCAAAGCGGACATTGGCCAACCCCCGTCTGAGGGCATATCCGCCTTTTTTTAGTGTGCTACGTTGAGCCGATACGGTGCCTTGTCCTGAGCCTCGGAGGAGGCAATGAGACGGCGCGACTTCATCACAATTCTTGGCAGCGCAGTGGTCACTTGGCCGCTCTTCGCCCACGCGCAGCAGGGCGAGCGGATGCGGTTCATCGGCGTGCTCACGCCTTTGCCCGCCGACCATCCGGATGCTCAGGCACGTCACGCGGTATTTCTCCAAGCCTTGAGGCAATTGGGTTGGACAGAAGGTGGTAACGTGCGCATCGAGGCCCGCTGGTCCGCTGGTGATCCCGACATCACCCGCAAATACGCGGCGGAATTGGTCGCTCTTGCACCTGACGTCATCCTGGCGACCGGCAGTACGGGCGTTGCACCCATACTGCAGGCAACCCGCTCCATACCGGTCGTGTTCGTAATCGTTCCTGATCCAGTCGGCGCTGGATATGTCGAGAGTCTCGCGGAGCCAGGCGGCAATGCCACTGGCTTCATGATGTTCGAATATGATCTGAGCGCGAAATGGTTGGAACTCCTTAAACGGATCGCGCCGACTGTGACGCGAGCGGCAGTTCTTCGGGATGCCGCCCAAACTGCGGGTATCGGTCAATTCGCCGTCATCCAGTCCGTGGCGCGGTCAGTTGGCATCGATGTGAAAGCCATTAACCTTCGCGACGCGGGCGAGATCGAGCGCTCCGTCGCAGCCTTCGCACGAACTCCGAATGGTGGTTTGATCTTGACGGCGGGCGCCGTGTCAGCAGTCCATCGTGATCTGATAATTTCTCTGGCTGCCAGATATAAATTGCCTGCAACGTACCAAGAGCGATCCTATGTTGTCGCTGGAGGATTGGTATCTTATGGACCGAATTTTAGTGACCAGTACCCTCGCGCGGCCGCCTATATTGATCGCATCCTCAAGGGCGAGAAACCGGGCGATCTCCCGGTGCAGGCGCCGACCAAGTATGATCTCGTCGTCAACCTGAAGACTGCCAAAGCGCTCGGTCTCACTATGCCAACGACGCTGCTCGCCAGCGCCGATGAGGTGATCGAATGAAGCGGCGATGTCCGCTTTTGGCCCAAAGCGGACATCCCTAGCTGCACCGCGCATGTCCGCTTTCAGGGGTAAAGCAGACATGACCTTGTGCGGCGCTTTTGACCCAAAGCGACATCGCGAAGGCCTTCCCCCGCGCAGGTTTGAGCCGCTACGATGCCCCGTCCTGAGCCTCGGGGGATCCAATGAGGCGGCGCGAATTTACCAAGGCTATCGTTGGTTCGCTTGTCGCTTGGCCGTTCGATGCCCACGCACAGGTCCGAAAACTACCAACCATAGGTTTCCTCGGCTCTGGGTCGGCAGCCGCCGCGCGCGATTGGTCAGCATCGTTCGTACAGCGTCTGCGTGAACTGGGCTGGATTGAAGGCCAAACTGTTACGATAGAGTACCGCTGGGGCGAAGTGCGCGAGGCTCGATTTGAGGAGTTCGTGACTGAATTCGTTCGACTTAAGGTCGATGTCATCGTCACCTACGGAACTCCATTAGTGGCAGCGGCCAAAAAGGTAACCGCAGCCATTCCAATCGTGTTCGCTGCGGCCGGCGATCCGGTCGGCACCGGACTAGTTGCGTCGCTGGCGCGACCGGGCGCCAACATCACCGGGCTGTCGATCCAACAAACCGATCTTGCCGGTAAGCGTCTGGAAATTCTGCGGGAGGCTTTTCCCGGCATGCGAACGCTTGGAATAGTGGCCAATGCCGGTAGCGCCAATGCCGTATTGGAGATGAGTGAAACTGAGACGGCAGCCAGTAAATACGGTCTTAATGTTGTCAAACCGGAAATTCGGAGCGTCGATGATCTGGCGGCCGCGATAGAGGCGTTCAAAGGACAGGTAGAAGCGCTCTATATTTGCCCCGATCCGTTGTTCACCACAAGCCGAAGGCGCATTGCTACTTTGGCAATTGGCGCGCGGTTGCCGACAATGTTTGCGTTCCGCGAGTACGTCGAGGCAGGGGGTCTGATGTCTTATGGACCGAATTTCCCAGATTTGTTTCGGCGCGCAGCTGAGTATGTCGACAAAATACTGAGAGGTGCGAAGCCGTCAGACCTACCGGTCGAACAACCAACGAAGTTTGACCTCATTATCAATTTGACCACCGCCAAGGTGCTCGGATTGAAGATCTCAGAAGCATTCCTGTTGCGTGCGAATGAAGTAATCGAATAACACTGATGTCCGCTATTGGCCCAAAGCAGACATGGGCCGTTGCACCGCACATGTCCGCTTATGGGGGTAAAGCGGACACAGCTTACTTGGCCGTTCCGTCGCATTTGTGACCGGACAACGGGCCAGCCCGTCCAGCGCATCCTGCGAGCCGCTGCGTGGGCGTGAGCCTTGTCAAGCGTAGCCCCGAATGTAGCCCACGGTGCAAACGCGCCTGCCGGGATCATCCTGGACATCGACCTAAGTCGTTTATCTAGCGGGGATTATCCAGCTTTCCACGGAAATCGCCTCCGCTATACCCCCGAAAGCGGACATGTGCGGCGCACCTAGGGATGTCCGCTATGGGCCAATAGCGGACATTGCTCGTCCTATTCAATCACCTTGTAGGCGCGAGCGAGCAGGTTGCGGACGGAATAGCAATGCCGAGCGTCTTGGCGGTCGTGATGTTGATCGTGCGCGATTTGCGTGTTGACCGAAGCAACCGGACCCGCCGCATGAACGGCTGGGTTCTGCCCTTTTCTAAATCGCACCGATACTCGATCAACGAACTAAGCGCCTGTTAGGCCGCGCCTGCCCAAGACGTTCCGCATCGGTGTCGATAGCTCCGTACGCACATGATCCGTAATAGCCGAAGTTGCGCGAGTCGGAGGTGCTATTCCAACATGCGGGCGGCGGCGCGTAGACGTAGCCGTAGCCATATACCGGGGCCGCATAAGGATAGGCGGGCGCTACGTAAGCGTAGCTTGGCTCATACGCGTAGGCGTAGCCCGGGTAATAGCCGGGGCCATAGTAATACTGGGCGTACGCTGAACTTGCCGCCGCCGCACTAACCAGCGCGCCGGCCAAGGTCGCCGCAATTGCGTTTAACCTCATGTTGATCTCCTTTTTCCGTTCCTGTCCAGAAACACCGGAACAGCGCAGCCGTTCCGTAACGGTGGTCCGGACTATTGTGGTAGATGGACTTGAATACCGCTGCGCAGGCGTACGGCGCGTTAATTGGCCTTGATGTTCGCTTTGGGTCAAAAGCGGACATATGCGGTGCAGCTAAGGATGTCCGCTTTGGGCCAAAAGCAGACATAGCGACAAGTTCACACATCTCCGCTTTGCCGGGGGAAAGTGGACCCGGCGTCACCTTGTGCTATTCAGGCAGTTTGATTTCGCGGTTATACGCAGCGACGAACCCGTACGCCATTCACGATAACATAGCGGCAAGCGGCGGCGGGACGCACGACCGCCGCGCGCGCTCTTGGCGCTGCTGCGCAGCCCGCTCGATAGACGCCTTTGGCACAAACTACCGCGTTGGCGTCGGTCGTTTTGACAGTCATCGTTGTGCTGAATGCGGCGAACGCAATCGCCGCGAGCAAAATGGCGCGCATTGTTGACTCCCGGGCTAATTGTGACCGTCTTTATTATCTATCCTGCGGGTCGGATATCGAGTTGGACCGTGGTCCAATATGAATGTTTTAGTCGGCGCACCATTCTGGCCGCTGCTCAAAATGAGCCAATTGGACAGCAACCCCTTACGGCTCAATCCGCCGCTTTCTAAGAAACGAGGGTATGGTCATGCTTGTTCCCCAAATGACAACAGCTTCGTTGCTTTCGCTCGCCTTGATCTCGCTTCCGGGATCAACTCTCGCCCAAACCGCTGGTCCCCTTGCTTACTGCAAGGAAGACGCCGCAAGGCTATGTCCTGGCGTTACTCCGGGCGGTGGTAAATTGATCGCGTGTCTCAAACAACATGAGAATGAAGTGAGCATTGGTTGTGGAAAGGAACTAAAAGCGGTCAAAGCAAAAATGGGAAAGTGACCCTTATAGCTCGTCCCTAATCTCTGCAAATTGCCAAATGATGTCCGCTTTGGGTCAAAAGAGACATGTGCAGTGCAACTACGGATGGCCGCTAAGGGCCAAAAGCGGACATCGCTCACTTAGTCCTTGGCTACACTTGAAGTAGGCTCTTGCCAGCAAGAGTCGCGCGCCGCTGGGCTATCGCGTTAGCCAGTTGCTGCATTGCCAACCCCAATGCTCCCGTATCGGTAGCGTCGGCATCACCCCGCGCATGTTTTTCTAATTCACCCTTGAAAATCTCGTCTATACGCTGCCCTGTTTCAGCCAATTCCGCCTCGCTGCCTGCCTTGCACAGTTGATCCTTAAAGGCATACAGGCGCATGAGTGGGAGAGACTCTGGTCCCTCTTCTTTTTTCGTCATGTATTTCCAGGCCGCTGCAAAGATGGAGGCCAAAGAGCCGAAAACCATTGATACATACATTAGCTGGTCGCCATATTTATCGAGAAGTGTCTTCTGTGTGCCGTCAAAATAAGCGGCGGCGCCAGGATGCATTGGAATGAAAGTATCCTTATCATCGTCCTTATCAGTGCTCGGCGCACTAATCTGTTTCAGTACTGGATATTCCCCAAGCAGATCTCGACGTGTCTCCATAATTGCTTTTGTCAGTGAGCCAACGACATCCTCGGAGAGCGTTTTTTTAGCCAAAAGATAAACTGGTACGCGAAGTGTTGTCAGATCATCATCTGGGATAGCTGGCGAGCCTTGCAATGTGCCTTTCGGCAAATCGTAGCTTTCATAGTATTTTGTGACAGCCGCAATCGCTTCGGCTGACTCAATTGGTATCAAGGTTGGATTTGATTTGCCGCTTCGCGGCAGGAGATTCCGTAACATTGCCAGATATTTTTCTGAAATCGGCATGACGACCAGCAAGGCGCTCACTTGTTTGGACTTGAGGGCCTGCGGGACGTCCCCCACAGTTAGGTCCTTAAACTGCACTTTCGCGCGGTCGAGGTCGTACTCCTTCTTTAGTGCTTCGACGACCTTGTGATTCACCTGACCGCCAACAACACCAACCACCTTCCCTTTGAGGTCATCCATATCCGAGATCGAGATTCCTGGGGCACAACGATCAGCACGACGCCGCGCGTGAAAACAACCACTGTCTGCGCGGCTGATAAATCTTCGGCATCCGCTCTTGCTACAGCTAAATCGACATCGCCCGCCGAAAACGCCTTTGCAGCCTCCAATGCCGTTCCTTTGTCGATAACTTTGAGACGTACCGCAGAATTCGTGGAAGCCATTCGGCTCGCAAGAGCTGCCATAAACCGAGGGGCATCGCCGTCCAATGAGCCAGCGGCAACGGTAAGCGTGGTAGGATTCGAGACGAATCGATAAGCGAAGAGACCCGCGCCCCCCGCCAAAGCCGCGAGAGCGACAACAAGCATAATCCTCAGCCAGCGAGGCAGGCGTCCTGTAGCGATTGCAGCAATCACGGCCAAAAGACCGGCTCCAATCGCAATCTGCTGATACTGCTCTCGTTGCATGTGCCAACTCGCAATCGCCAATTACTGTACCAGTAC
>DAISKM010000192.1:0-6616 GCA_036820945.1 Pseudolabrys sp. | reverse complement strand
ACCTGGGAATGGCGGAATCAAAATCCGCTGCCTTACCACTTGGCTACGCCCCAACAGTACCGGAGAGCCGCACCGAACATTCGCATGCGGCGGCCGGACCATAGCGGCGCGGCCCGGCCTGATCAACGTCCACGGCCCCTATAAATAAGAACCAAAAGCGTGCGTTGACCAGCCTTGAACCGAGGCTAGATTATCTGGCCATGAGCTACCGTGCTCCCCTTGCCGATATCTCCTTCTCGCTCAAGCATGCCGCAGGCCTGAAAAGCGCGCTGGCTGAAGGAATTTACGGTGACCTCGATGAGGAGACCGTCGATTCCATCCTGGCAGAGGCCGGCCGTTACGCGAGCGATGTGATCGCACCCCTCAACAGTGTTGGAGACAAATACGGCACGCCTTTCAAGGACGGCAATGTCACCACGCCGCCTGGCTGGAAGGACGCCTACACCGCCTGGGCCGCCGCAGGCTGGAATGGGCTCGCGGCGCCGGCAGATTGGGGCGGCCAGGGGCTGCCGCATGCCGTAAATGCCGCCTGCATCGAAATGTGGAATTCGGCATCAATGGCCTTCGGCATCGGGCCGGTGCTGACGATGGCCGCCATCGATGCGTTGCATGCCTATGGCAGCGACGCACTGAAAAAAGAATATCTCGCAAAACTCATCAGCGGCGAATGGATGGGCACCATGCAGCTCACCGAGCCGCAAGCCGGATCGGATGTCGGGGCCTTGCGCAGCAAAGCCGAGCGCGCAAGTGACGGGACATACCGCATTACGGGATCAAAAATCTTCATCACCTATGGTGACCACGACCTGACCGATAACATCATCCATTTCGTTCTCGCCCGTTTGCCCGACGCCCCCTCGGGTACCAAAGGTATTTCCCTGTTCCTGGTACCGAAAGTCATGCCAGACGGCACGCGCAACGACGCGCGCGCGCATTCGATCGAGCACAAGCTGGGCATCCATGCCTCGCCGACCTGCACGATGGTGTATGGCGATCGCGGTGGCGCCGTTGGCTACCTCATCGGTGAAGAGAACAATGGCATGGCGTGCATGTTCACCATGATGAATCGGGCGCGGCTCGCCGTCGGGTTGCAAGGGGTCGGGATCGCCGAGCGCGCGACGCAGCAAGCCTTGGCCTATGCGCGAGAGCGCAAGCAAGGTGCGGCCGCAATCATCGGCTATCCGGATGTCAAACGAATGTTGCTCACGATGCGGGCGCTGACCGGCGCGGCGCGTGCGATCTGTTATGCAACTGCGATCGCCATCGACCGCTCCTTGCGGGCCAACACGGATGCCGCGCGCAAAAGCGCGCATGAGCGGGCCTCGCTGCTCACGCCGGTCGCCAAGGCTTTTTCAACCGATATCGGCACCGAAGTCGCTTCGCTCGGCATCCAGGTACACGGCGGCATGGGCTACGTCGAAGAGACTGGCGCTGCACAACACTATCGGGACGCCCGTATTGCAGCGATCTACGAAGGCACCAATGGAATCCAGGCCCTCGACCTTGTGACGCGAAAAATCCCGCTCGAAGGGGGCAATACCGTCGAGCGCTTTATCGAGGAGCTGCGACGCACGGTGACATCAATTCGATCGAGCAATGCACCGGGCTTGGGCCAGGCGGCGGCGCGGCTGGGCGATGCGGTGGACAGCTTTGAACGCGCGACGCGGTGGTTGATTGCGCAGAAATCGTCCGATGCCGCGCTGGCCGGCGCGACGCCCTATCTGCGGCTTTTCGGCAGCGCCGCGGGGGGCTGCATGCTGGCCGAGGACGCGCTCGCTTCGCTCCGCGCTGGCGACGGCGCGGGGCGCACGGCGCTGGCGCGGTTTTTCGCCGAGAATATCGCGATACAGGCGGGCAGCCTTGAACGCACCGTCACCGAAAGCGCAGACAGCATCAATGGCGCGCAGGCAGCGCTCACAGAGTAATGACGAGGAGACATCGGTCAGATGTCACTGAAGGGAAAGACTCTCTTCATCACCGGTGGCTCACGCGGAATCGGCCTCGCGATCGGGCTGCAGGCTGCGGCGGAGGGCGCCAACATCGTCATCGCCGCAAAAACTGTCGAGCCGCATCCAAAACTTGAAGGCACGATCCACACCGCTGCAGCCGAAATAGCCAAGGCCGGTGGACAAGCGCTGCCGCTGGCCGTCGATATACGCGACGATAAGGCGGTTCAAGCCGCGCTCGACGAAACTGCGGCTAAATTCGGCGGCATCGATATCGTGGTGAACAACGCAAGCGCAATCCAGCTCACGCCGACCACTGCCATCGAAATGCGGCGCTACGATCTGATGCAGCAAATCAATGCGCGCGGCAGTTTCATGGTCTCCAAATTTGCCATTCCATATCTTATGCGCTCAGCGAACCCGCACATCTTGATGTTGTCCCCTCCCCTCGACATGGCTGAAAAGTGGTTCGCACCGCATACGGCGTATTCGATGGCAAAGTTCGGCATGAGTCTCGTGGTACTGGGGCTTGCAGGTGAATTGCGCGGAAAAATCGCAGTCAATGCTTTGTGGCCACGCACCACGATCGCGACCGCCGCGATCAGGAACCTGCTCGGCGGCGACGCGATCATGCGACGCTCGCGCAAGCCCGCGATCCTCGCTGAGGCCGCCTGCCGCATTTTCCAGAAGCCCAAGACTTTTACGGGGAACTTCCTGATTGACGATACATTCCTCGCCGGCGAAGGCATCCGTGATTTCGATCAATATCGCGTCGACCCGAGCCAGCCACTGCAGGTGGATTTCTTCGTGCCGGATACCATCCCACCGCCGAATGGCGTCAGTCTGGACGCAAAATCGCGATAGCCACTTCCACGAAGGCTTGCGAGTGTTTAAGTCTACACGATGTCGACCATTCTCCTCACTCACCGGGCCTGCCTGAACCATCTGACGCCCGCCGGTCATCCGGAGCGCCCGGACCGTTTGCGCGCGATCGAACAGGCATTGGAAGATGAAAAGTTTCAGGCTCTTGCGCGTGTCGAAGCTCCACGCGGGCCGGTCGACATCATCACCTTGTGTCATCCGGTGGAGTACGTCGAAGCCATTCGCGAAGCTTCGCCGGCTGAGGGACTGGTGCGGCTTGATGCCGACACGGCAATGTCACCCGGCAGCTATGAGGCGGCACTGCGCGCAGTCGGCGGCGCCAAGCTGGCGGTCGACGAAGTCGTGGCCGGCAAGGCGGCAAATGCCTTCGTTGCTACCCGTCCTCCGGGACACCACACCGAGACGGCGCGGCCGATGGGCTTCTGTCTTTTCAATAACGCCGCTATCGCGGCGCGCTATGCGCAGAAGACGCACGGTCTCGAACGCGCCGCCATCGTCGACTTCGACGTGCATCATGGCAACGGGTCGCAGGATATTTTCTGGTCGGACAAGAGCGTGATGTATTGCTCGACCCATGAGATGCCGCTTTATCCGGGCACGGGCGCGGTCGGCGAGCGTGGAGATTTCAACACAATTGTCAATGCGCCTCTCTCCGCGGGCGACGGTGGCGAAGCTTTCCGCGAAGCTTTTGAAACGGTGATTCTGCCGCGTCTGCGCGAATTCAAGCCCGACATTCTAATCATTTCAGCGGGCTTTGATGCGCACACTCGCGATCCGCTTGCAAATCTGAATCTTGTCGAGGCGGACTATTCCTGGGTCACCAAAAAACTGATGGAGATCGCCGACGCCAGCGCCAAGGGACGCGTGGTTTCCCTGCTTGAAGGCGGTTACGACTTACAGGGACTATCTCGCTCCGTCGCCGCCCACGTGATAGCGCTGATGCACGGCTAGAGAATAAGCGCTATCTTGCAAATCCGCCTTGGTGTGCACGAATCGCCGGATCCCGACATGGCCGAGAACAATAATGCCGACGTGAAGAAAATGCCCTTCGAACGGGCGATCGAAGAGTTGGAATCGATCGTCAAGCGGCTGGAGGAAGGCAAGGTCCCGCTTGAGGAGTCGGTTGCGATTTACGAGCGCGGCGAGGCGCTAAAAGCACGTTGCGACGAATTGCTTCGTCAGGCGGAAGCGCGGGTTGACAGGATAACACTTGATGCCAACGGCAGACCTACCGGCAGCACGCCGCTGGACGTGGACTGATAACAGCAACATTTGACTCGGATTTCCGAGCCAGGCGCGGAATATAACAGCCGTTTGTGGAATTGCCCGCGGCAGCGATTTTGGTGTAAGTCACCTGCCCCGGTCGGCCCTGCGTCACCAGCGCGGACCTGTCATTTTTCGAGTTCGTTGGAGTTGTTCGTGACCGAGAATTCCAAGACACCCCTGCTCGATCGCGTCTCGCTGCCGCGGGACGTGAAGAACCTGTCGCTCGACCAGCTCAAGCAGCTTGCGAATGAGCTGCGTTTTGAGACCATCGATGCCGTCGCCAAAACCGGCGGGCATCTCGGCGCAGGCCTCGGTGTCATCGAGCTCACGGTCGCCTTGCATTCCGTATTTGATACCCCGGCGGACAGATTGATCTGGGACGTTGGACACCAGAGTTATCCGCACAAGATCTTGACTGGCCGCCGCGAACGCATTCGAACGCTGCGCCAGGGTGGCGGATTGTCGGGCTTCACCAAGCGTGCCGAGAGCGAGTACGACCCGTTTGGCGCCGCCCATTCCTCCACATCCATCTCCGCCGCGCTGGGCATGGCGGTCGCGCGCGACCTCGAGGGCAGGAAACACAACGTCGTCGCGGTTATCGGCGATGGAGCAATGTCGGCCGGCATGGCCTACGAAGCCATGAATAATGCCGGTGCCCGCAGTGAACGATTGATCGTTATTCTCAATGACAATGATATGTCGATCGCGCCGCCAGTCGGCGCCATGTCGGCATACCTCGCGCGGCTGCTCTCCGGCAAAACCTACCGGACGTTGCGGGATATCGGGAAGCAATTGGCCCGCCATCTTCCGAAATTCTTCAAGGAAAAGGCCGGACGCGCCGAAGAATTCGCGCGCGGGTTTTGGACCGGTGGCACCCTGTTCGAGGAGCTGGGCTTCTATTACGTCGGTCCGATCGACGGGCACAACCTCGACCATCTGCTTCCCGTCTTGCGCAACGTCCGCGACGCCGAAGCAGGCCCAATTCTCGTCCACGTGGTCACCCAGAAGGGGAAGGGTTACGGGCCAGCCGAAACATCCGCTGACAAATATCACGGCGTGGTCAAATTCGATGTCGCGACTGGAACGCAGGCTAAGTCCAAAGCCAACGCTCCACAGTATACAAAGGTGTTTGCCGAGAGCTTGACCAAGGAGGCGCGCAAGGACAACAAGATTGTCGCCATCACGGCGGCAATGCCGTCCGGGACCGGTCTCGACCTGTTCGAAAAAGAATTTCCCAACCGCTGCTTCGACGTGGGCATTGCCGAACAACATGCCGTAACTTTCGCCGGCGGTCTCGCCGCGGAAGGATTCAAGCCGTTCGCTGCGATCTACTCCACGTTCCTGCAACGGGCCTATGACCAGGTCGTGCACGATATTGCGATCCAACGCCTGCCAGTCCGCTTCGCAATCGATCGCGCCGGCCTTGTAGGCGCGGACGGGCCAACCCATGCCGGCGCTTTCGACGTCACTTATCTGGGCTGTCTTCCCGGATTCGTCCTGATGGCAGCAGCGGATGAGGCAGACCTGGTGCACATGGTGGCAACGGCAGCCGCAATCGACGACCGTCCAAGCGTTGTGCGATACCCCCGTGGCGAAGGTCTTGGGGTGCCAATGCCGGCGGAAGGCACGCCGCTCGAGATCGGCAAGGGCCGCATCCTGCAGGAGGGCGACAAGGTGGCGCTGTTGTCTTACGGCGCCCGGCTTGGCGAGTGCCTGGCGGCAGCCAAACATCTCAAGGCGCTTGGGTTGTCGACAACTGTCGCTGACGCAAGGTTCGCCAAACCTCTCGATATTGAACTCGTTTCGCGTCTGGTGCGCGAACATGAGGTGCTGATTACGATCGAGGAAGGCGCGATCGGCGGCTTCGGCGCGTACGTCCTGCAAGCCCTGGCCGAGCAAGGAGTGCTTGATCAGGGCGTTCGCGTGCGCTGCATGGTTCTTCCCGATCAGTTCATCGATCAAGACACGCCGGCCGCAATGTATGCGACGGCTCGCCTCGACGCCCGCGCCATAGTTGCAAAGGTGTTTGAAGCTTTGGGCAAAGACGCGGGCGCCGAGACCGTCAAGCTGGCTTGAAGTCGTTATAGTCTTCTCTTACGGGGTACTTTCTTTCCTTTTCTGCGTGCCTCGGAGAGACCGATTGCTATGGCTTGCTTGCGGCTCTTGACCTTCCTGCCGCTCCGCCCACTTTTGAGCGTCCCCCTCTTGCGTTTCCGCATTGCGCGCTCCACGTCCTTCGACGCGCCTCTTGAATATCTACGTGCCATAATCCTTCTCCTCAGAACGACAACAATGGCAGCCGTTGTAGTTGCTAATGGCGCCACGCGGGTAACAGTCGTGCGCGGAACATTGTTCCCGTTAAAAGTTCATGCAACGCGTCCGGGAGTGGATCTTTGAGCACGCGACAACGCGCCGATCGCCTGCTGGTGGAGCGCGGTCTGTTTGAAAGCCGCGCCAAGGCACAGGCCGCCATTGCAGCAGGCCTCGTCGAAAGCGAATTATTCGGGCATGTTAAGGGAGCG
>DAISKM010000191.1:0-6655 GCA_036820945.1 Pseudolabrys sp. | reverse complement strand
CCAGACAAATTCGCCCAGCGCAACGAAATCGGCGCCGGCAAGCGAGAGCGGCGCTATTTCATCGAGCGATGCAGCATATCCGACGGACGGAATTTCGAACACCTCGGCCCACCAGCGAACCCGTTCTTCAATCGCGGACAATGACGGACGTTTGCCCGCCGCATCCGGCTCGCCGAACATGACGTAGTCCGCCCCTCGTTCCGCGACGACCATCGCATCGTGGCGGCTCGCGAGCCCGCCCACCCCGGTGATGCGGTCGGGCTTGAGTTGATCAAGCGCTTCCGTCAAGGCTGCGACTCCGGTCAGATGTGCTCCGTCGGCTCCAGAACGCGCGACGAGGTCAAAGCGACCGTCGATCAAAAGCGCGCATTCCTTGCTTTGCACTGCGCCGGCGAGCGACTTCGCGCCATTGATCAGCGCGCGCTCGTGGCCATCACCGAGGCGCAGCAGAACTGCCGCAACGTCTCCCGCTTCGAGCGCAGAAATCACCTGAGCGGAAAATGCAGACGCGTCCGCGATTTGCGGCGTGATGAGGTAGAGTCGCGGCGCCGGACGAGGGGTTGCCCGTTTAGGTCGAGAAGCCATGATCCCCGCATGCTAACCCAATCGGGCGGAAAATTGACCCGAAGAGGGAGTTTACTGCGGCGTTTTTGCGCGTCTGCGAACAACCCCCTCGCGATTGCGTCGCCGTGCTCACGACGGCGTCAGGGCATTGGCACGGGACCCATGTCTTTCGGTACCTTGTAGCCCTTCTGAACTGCCGGACGTGCGGCAATGGTTTCATACCAACGCTTCACGTTGGGATATTGCTTCATGTCTATGGTTTGCCATTCGAAGCGTGAGAACCACGGCCAGATTGCAATGTCGGCAATGGAATATTGATCAGCCACGAACTCGCGACCTTCCAGGCGTGTATTGAGAACCTTGTAGAGTCGATGACCCTCTTTCAGGTAGCGCTCTTCCGCGTAGGGCGCTTTGCCCTTGTTGTACTTTACGAAGTGATGGACCTGGCCAAGCATGGGCCCGGGCCCGCCCATTTGCCACATCAGCCACTCGATGACGCGATAGCGCCCTTCGCCTGATTTGGGCATCAGCTTGCCCGTCTTGTCCGCGAGGTAGATCAGAATGGCGCCCGATTCCATAAGGGCGATGTTGGTATCGCGGTCGACGATCGCCGGGATCCGATTGTTGGGAGCAATCTTGAGGAAATCGGGTGCGAACTGCTCATCCTTGGAAATATCGATAGGGTGCACAGTGTAGGGCAGGCCCAATTCTTCGAGCGCGATGGAAACTTTGCGGCCATTGGGAGTCGTCCAGGTATAGAGATCAATCACGTTTTGTATCCTTACTTTGCGAATAAATGGCGGAACGTCCAGGGCAGGAGAGCGTTGATAGGCGAGGTTTCTTACAGGAGAGGGGCCGATCAGGTCGACAACAATTCACAAAAGCAATTGCGAGTGATCCCGCACGCGACGGGATAAAAAGCAAAAGGCCGCACCATCGCGGCCTTTTGCATGTCTGCCGCGCTATGCCGCTTTTTTCTCCATGTCGGATTTCCATTGGCCGAGTGCCGCGAGCCCATTCATCTTTGCGCGGTGCGCAAAGGCGCGCTGCGCTGCGGCGACGTTTTCCGACTTGCCTTTCCATGTTGTCTGCGGCGCATGCTGAAGGGCACGACCGTAGGAAAAGGTGAGCGTCCACGGCAAATTGCCGATCTTGTTCATGGCGTCGAGATGGGCGGTCGCTTCTTCGTCGCTCTGTCCGCCCGACAGGAAAGCGATGCCGGGGACCGCGCCCGGTACGCAGTTCTTGAGTACCTTGACGGTCCTCTCTGCAACTTCCTCGATGCCTGCACGCTTGCCGTTCTTCTTGCCGGAAATCACCATATTGGGCTTTAGCACGATGCCTTCGAGCGCGACGCGCTGGAAATAAAGCTCCTCGAACTGGAGCTTCAAAACCAATTCAGTCACCTGCTGGCAGCGCTCGATATCGTGATCGCCATCCATCAGCACTTCCGGTTCAACGATCGGGACAATCTGGTTGACCTGGCACAGCGCAGCATAGCGCCCGAGCGCGTGCGCGTTCGCTCGGATGCAGGCGTAAGACGGAATCCCCGCGCCGATATCGATCACAGCGCGCCACTTCGCGAAGCGCGCGCCCTGCTCGTAATATTTCGGCAGGCGGTCCGGCAACTTGTCGAGTCCGGCCGTGACTACTTCTCCTGGGCAGAATGGCAGCGGCTTTGTCCCTTCGTCGACTTTGATGCCGGGGATCGAGCCCGCTTTCTTGATCAGCTCGACCAGCGGCGTTCCGTCTTTTGCCTTTTGCCAGATCGTCTCGTCGTAGAGGATGACGCCCGAGATGTGCTTCATTCCTTCGCTCGAACGGAACAGCATCTCGCGATACTCGCGCCGGTTGCCCTCGGTTGATTCTACGCCGATGGCATCAAAACGCTTCTTGATCGTGCCGGACGACTCGTCGGCGGCAAGGATACCTTTTCCAGGCGCCACCATCGCTTGCGCCACTTTATTCAACTCGTCGAGATTCATCGCCTTCTCCCTCTCATCGTCATCCCGGCGCGCTGGAAGCGCTATTCGGGGATCCAGAAACTGCAGCCGGCTCTCTCGGTACGTCAGCCCGCCAGCGCCTGGAATGCCAAGGCACGTCGCCGCTATTTTACCCGCAACACCTCGACTCCTGGCAAGGTTTTGCCCTCGAGCCACTCCAGAAACGCACCGCCGGCTGTTGAGACATAGGTGAGCCGGTCGAATACACCAGCCACATTCAGTGCGGCCGCCGTATCGCCGCCGCCCGCTACCGAAACAAGCTTGCCGGCTTCAGTCAATTCCGCAGCGGCTTCGGCGACTTCTATGGTGCCGTTGTCGAATGGTTCCATCTCGAAAGCGCCGAAGGGACCGTTCCACACCAGCGTCTTCGCTCGGGCCAGCACGGAGACAACCTGTTCGATACTGCGGGGACCGATATCCAGAATTATGTCCGCCGCGCCGACATGATCGACGTCGACGACGCGGGTAGGAACATGCGCCGCAAATTTTTCAGCCACGACAACGTCAACGGGAAGCACGACTTCACGCTTTGCCGCTGCTGCCTTTGTCATGATCTCGCGCGCAGTGGTCAGAAGATCCGGTTCGGCGAGTGATTTGCCAATCTTCTTTCCTTGCGCAAGGAGAAACGTATTGGCCATGGCGCCGCCGATGATCAGGATGTTCACCTTTTCGAGCAGATTGCCAAGCAGATCGAGCTTGGTTGAAATCTTCGCGCCGCCGACAATTGCCGCCAATGGCCGCGCAGGGTGCTCAAGCGCCCGGGTGAGTGCTTCAAGCTCCGCCTGCATTGTCCGTCCGGCATAGGCAGTCAGCTTGTGACCCAGTCCTTCAGTGGATGCGTGCGCTCGGTGCGCAGCCGAGAAGGCATCGTTCACCCAGATGTCGCCAAGCTTTGCCAGCGCAGCGACAAAAGCCGAATCGTTTTTCTCTTCACCGGGGTGAAAGCGAGTGTTCTCAAGGCAAAGAATATCACCGGGTTTCATCGCTTCGATCGCGCGTTCCGCCACCTCGCCAATGCAATCATCCGCAAAAGCGACAGGGCGTTTGATGATGCGAGCCACCTCGTCGGCGACAGGCTTCAGCGATTGCTTGGGATCGCGGCCCTTTGGCCGGCCGAAATGCGACAGCAGAATGACTCTGCCGCCTTTGTCGGCAATCTCGGTAATGCCGGGCGCGGCGCGCTTAATACGTGTTGCGTCGGCGACCACGCCATTTTCAACGGGCACGTTCAGATCGACGCGAAGAAGAACACGCTTTCCCTTCACGTCGACCTGGTCGAGCGTGCGAAAAGCGGTCATGGCCGGACTACATTCGACCGCTAGAGGAGCTTGCCCATCGCCACGGCCGTATCCGCCATGCGGTTCGAGAAGCCCCACTCATTATCATACCACGACATCACACGCACCAGCGTGCCGTTCACCACCTTGGTCTGCTCCATGTGGAACGTGGACGAATGCGGGTCGTGATTGAAATCGATCGAGACATTGTGGTCATTGGTGTATGCAAGAATGCCCTTGAGCTGCTGCTCGGCGGCGCGCTTCACAGCATCGTTGATCTCTTCCTTCGTCGTTTGCCTTTTTGCAACGATCTTGAGATCAATCACCGAAACGTTCGGGGTAGGCACGCGAATGGCGACGCCGTCGAGCTTGCCATTGAGCTCCGGCAATACGAGACCAATCGCCTTTGCCGCGCCCGTTGAGGTCGGGATCATCGAAAGCGCGGCCGCTCGCGCGCGGTAAAGATCCTTGTGCAGGGTATCGAGTGTCGGCTGATCGCCTGTATAGGCGTGGATCGTGGTCATGAAACCCGTTTCGATGCCGACTGCATCGTTCAGCACTTTGGCTACGGGCGCGAGGCAGTTTGTAGTGCACGAGCCGTTTGAAACGACCTTATGGTCCTTGGTCAGCTTGTCATGATTGACGCCGAACACCACGGTGAGATCCGCGCCGTCCGCCGGGGCTGAGACGAGGACGCGCTTGGCGCCGGCGGTCAAGTGTGCCGAGGCCTTGTCTTTTGCGGTAAACAAGCCGGTGCATTCGAGCGCGATATCGATGCCGAGATCCTTCCACGGCAGTTTCGACGGGTCACGTTCCGCGGTCACCTTGATGGCGCCATTGCCAACACTGATCGTATCTCCCTTCACAACGACTTGGCCGGGGAAGCGGCCGTGCACGCTGTCATAACGAAGCAGATGTGCATTGGTCTCAACCGGACCGAGATCGTTGATGGCTACGACTTCGATGTCCTTGCGATCAGCTTCGGCAATGGCGCGCAGAATGTTGCGGCCGATGCGGCCAAATCCGTTAATGGCAACGCGTACTGTCATAAGTATCACTCCCGGCTATTTTAGTGCGCCGCGACGCGAACCCGCGACATATACAGTGTTCGGCTACATCTTCCCAAGCTTGGCCAACGCTGCGTGGGCGACCCCTTCGCCTGTAATCCCGAACTTCTTGTACAGTTCCTTGTAGGGCGCGCTCGCCCCGAAAGAAGTCATACCGACGAAAACGCCATCGGAACCAATGACTGCGTCCCAGCCCTGGCGCACAGCCGCTTCAACGCCGACCTTGATTCGCTCGTCGCCGATCAGGGCGCGGCGATATTCCTCTGTCTGCTCCAGGAACAATTCAAAGCAGGGAACCGATATCACGCGCGCCGCGATGCCTCGCGCCGCCAGCAATTTCGCCGCCTCGACCGCGACCGCCACTTCAGAACCCGTCGCGAAGATCGCAACGTCCGCGCGGCCGTCCGGTCCCGCGATCTCGTAGGCGCCGCGCGAGCAGACATTCCCTTCGTCAAACCGGTTGCGCAGCTGGGGCAGGTTCTGTCGCGTGAGTGCAAGAATGCTGGGCCTGTCGCTTGCCTCGAGGGCAAGCTGCCAGCACTCGGCGGTTTCCACTGCGTCGCACGGACGGAAAACGAGCAGATTTGGAATCGCGCGCAATGCAGCCAGATGTTCGACTGGCTGATGCGTGGGGCCATCTTCGCCGAGCCCGATCGAATCGTGGGTCATGACATGGATTACCCGCTGGCCCATCAGTGCGGCAAGCCGTATCGCCGGCCGGCAGTAGTCCGAGAAAACCAGGAATGTGCCGGAATAAGGGATGATCCCCCCGTGCAACGCCAGACCATTCATGGCGGCCGCCATTCCATGCTCGCGAACACCGTAATGGATGAAGCGGCCGGAGAAGTCGCCGGCAGTGATCGCTTTCATCCCCTTGATCCGCGTGTTGTTCGAGCCCGTGAGATCGGCTGAGCCGCCGATCATTTCCGGAATTGCGGGGATCAGGCTCTCGAGCACAAATTCAGACGCCGCACGCGTCGCAATTTCTTTTGGTTGCGCCACCAGTTTTTCCTTTAGCGCGCGCACGGCATCGAGCAGCGGCTGTTTCGGCAAATCGCCTTTGATGCGTCGCTCGAATTCCCAGCGTTTGTCGCGGTCAAACGCGGCCAAACGTTTCCTCCAATCTGCGTGCACGCTTTTTGAGCGGGTACCGAGTGCCCGCCAAGCCTGCAGGACATCGGCTGGCACTTCGAACGGTGCGGATGTCCAGCCGAGCGTCTTGCGCGTTCCGGCAATCTCTTCCGCGCCGAGCGGAGAGCCGTGCGATTTTTCCGAACCCTGCTTGGTCGGGGCGCCGAATCCGATCTTGGTCCTGCAGGCAATGAGGGTCGGCTTGTCGGATTTCTGCGCCTTTTCGAGCCCAAGTTTGATGGCCGCCGGATCGTGCCCGTCAATTCGCGAGGCTGCCCAGCCGGCGGCCTCGAAGCGCCGCACCTGATCGACGCTGTCGGCAAGCGACAAGGCGCCGTCGATCGAAATGCCGTTATCGTCGAACAGCACGATCAGCTTGCCGAGTTTGAGATGACCCGCAAGCGCGATCGCTTCCTGACTGATGCCCTCCATCAGGTCGCCATCGGAAGCGATCACGTACGTCTTGTGATTGACGACGTCGTGGCCGAATTCGGCAGCGAGATGCTTCTCGGCGATAGCCATGCCCACCGCGTTGGCGAGTCCCTGTCCGAGGGGGCCGGTCGTCGTTTCGACGCCAGGCGCATGGCCGAATTCGGGGTGGCCGGCCACGGCT
>DAISKM010000190.1:1775-6693 GCA_036820945.1 Pseudolabrys sp. | reverse complement strand
AGAAGATGCAGTCTCACGATCCGGTACGTGGGCTGCGTTAGTTTGGCGCAACGGGCGAAAGTTTCAGCGTGCCGGCGGCCGACTTTAACGAATGGCAAACCGTGTAAGTCCCAGTTTCAGTGATCGAATACCTTGTTTTAGGGAAAAGTTAGATCAACCGTTTCCTGCTGAGGGATAACGCATTGCGGAAAAGAATTTTAAGCAAATGGGCCGCATAACTACGGCATTGGAATGGGGCAGGGCGATGGTTCCCACACGCGCGATGCTGGTCTGGTGCCTCGTTGGCACGATGGCACTCATGACAATCGCGAGTTTCGCGCTGGCGAGGCTCACGGTCGACTTCAGCAGTCCGTGGCTGCCGTTGGCCATCACCGGCCTTTTTGGCGTGAGCATCTTCTACCGTTATCAGCGACCTGACCCGTATCTCTGCGCGGTCGCCGAGGCGGCAGCGCAGATGCTGCTGATCCTGCTGTTTGGCATTCTGCTGACCTACGCCGCGATGGCGACGAACTTCCCCTATCGCGACGCCGAGCTCTATGCGATCGATCGCACGCTGGGTTTGGACCGGCGCGCCTATCTCGATTTCGTCAACAGCCGGCCATTGCTGGCCGAGCTTGCCGGCTATAGCTATCAATCCTTGTTGCCGCAGTTCGCGTTGGTGCCGATGGTGCTGATGGTTGCCGGCCAGTTGCCGCGCCTGCGACGGTGGATGATTGCCTTCGGCCTGGCGCTGATCGCAACTTCGGCCATTTCGGTCTTCACGCCGGCGGTGGCTGCATTCGTCTATCTTGACCTGACGCCGCATGTTTATGCGAATATCGCATCTACCGTGTACACGCACGTGCCAACGCTCGAAGCCCTGCGCGCAGGCACTCTTCAATCCATCAAGCTTGACAATCTCGAAGGCCTGATCACGTTTCCGAGCTTCCATACCACTGGCGCGCTTATGTTCATCTGGGCGTTCCGGACGGTGCCTTTCGTGCGCGGCCCCGCAGCCGCGCTCAATATCTCTCTCATTCTAGCAACGCCGATCGACGGCGCGCACTACTTCATTGATCTGGTGGGCGGAGCCGCCGTCGCTTTTGCGGCCATCGCCGCAAGCCACTGGCTGTGCCGCTATGCCCGTACAGACGAGGATCTGGCAGTCGCAGTTCCAGCGGCACCCGCCACGGCCAAATCCGCCGGTGCCTCGATCTGACGCAGCTTGAATTTTACTGCGTGTATGGCGCTGCCGCTTCCTGGTGCCAGATCAGCAGGCGGCGTCGAATCAAAGCCATGGCCTTGACCAGCACGTAGCCGACGACTGCGATCTCGACGATGCCGGCGAATACGCTGGTCGAATTGGCAAAGCGGGAAGCCGTCATCATTGCGCCACCGAGGCCGTATCCGCCCATCAGCATTTCCGCCACCACCGCGACAATAAGCGACAGCGGCAAGGCCACCTGCAGTCCGGTCATGATTTGCGGCGACGCCGCGGGCAGGATCACGTGGTGCAGGAGTTCGCGATTGGTCGCTCCCATGTTGCGCGCCGACCAGATCAGCTCCCGTTCGACGCCCTGAATGGCGATGACGGTCGCTGCAATCACCGGAAAGATGGCGTCGATGACGATGATGGTGATTTTGGAAACGTCATAGACGCCGAGCCAGAGGATCACCACCGGCAGGAAAGCGATCTTTGGCATGGGAAAGCCGACCGAGACGATGGGGTCGAAAAACCAATGCGCGATCACATTGCGCGACATGGCCATTCCGATCATCACGCCCCCGATTGCGCAAATTGCGAACGCGACCAGCGCGCGGTAGAGCGTGAGCGCAGTGTTGATCCAGAGGTCGCCGGACACGGCGTCGGTCCAGATCCGACTGAGCACCGCGCTCAGCGCCGGCAATTGAAATGGCGTGAAGACGCCACTGCGCGCCAGCGCCTCCCAGGCAATTGCCAGCGCCAAAATCGAGAAAATGCGCGCGAAGCCCCACACCAGCGTGTACGCGAATCGCGCCGCCTTTTCAGGGAGGCCGTCTGGTTCGCCGCGCGGCATCGCTTCGTTCAATCCCGCCATGCGAGCGCCCGCTTGGTGATCTGCAGATAGATTCGATCGGCGGCGAAGCCGAGAAACGCCACGCAAAGCACGACCGCATACATTGCGTCGTAGGAGCCGTTGGCGCCGAGGACGCCGATCAGGTGGCCGAAGCCCTTCTGCGCCACGATCAGTTCTGACGAAACCAGAAGAATGAAGGAAAGCGCGAGCGCCGTGCGGACGCCGTTGAGCAGTTCCGGCATTGCGCTCGGCACGACGACGTCCCAAAGCATACGCAGCCGGCTTGCGCCCATGCTGCGCGCTGACCACACCAGTGCCTGCTCGCTGGAACGGGCGCCGTTGAAGGCACCGATCGTCACGGGGAGCATGCAGCCCAGGAAGATCAGCAAGATCTTTGAACCGTCACCAAAGCCGAGCCAGATCACCGTGACGGGGATCAGGGCCGATTTCGGCAGCGGATAGAAAATCTCAACCAGCGGCGCGAGAAGAACGTGGATCGGCTTCCACCAGGCCATGGCGATGCCAACCGTTCCCCCGACGATGATCGCCAGCGCCAGTCCCGCGCCGGCGCGATACAGGGAGGACGCGCCGTTGCTGATGAGCTCGCCGTCCTTGATCATGTCAATTCCGGCGATGATGATTTCGGACAGCGGGGGGAGTGCGCTGCTCGACACAAGCTCCAGCCGGGCGATCACCTCCCAGGCGATTGCGAGCAGGACCAGCGGAAGATATCGAATAAAGGACTGTTTCATGCTTCAAGCGCCGCGCTAGATCCGTTTGCCCTGCGCCTTGATGGCTTCTTCCTTCACCAGGTTCCAGATTTCGTCGACTTTCTCCACGAAGAACTTGTTCTTGAAAATGTCCGGATCGTTCTTATCGAACTTCGTATTGACGATGGTCTTTATGCGACCAGGACGGGCCGACATGACGGCCACGCGATCGGCAAGATAGACCGCCTCCTGCACATCGTGAGTCACGAAGATCACCGTTTTCGGAGTGCGTTGCCAGATGCGCAAAAGCTCGCTCTGCATCAGGCCGCGGGTCTGCGCGTCAAGCGCGCCGAAAGGTTCATCCATCAGCAGAATCTTGGGATCGAAGGCGAGCGTCCGCGCGATTGCAGTGCGCTGTTTCATGCCGCCCGATAGCTGGGATGGATAACTGTCCTCGAAGCCGGCAAGGCCGACAAGGTCGATGAAATCCATTGCGCGTTTTTCGCGTTCGTCCTTGGGCATGCCTTGCCGTTCGAGCCCGTACAGAATGTTGCCGCGCACGGTTTTCCACGGAAACAATGCAAAATGCTGAAAGACGATGCCGCGGTCGGGTCCCGGGCCGGCAACCTTTTGGCCATCGATCAGGATCGCTCCGGTTTCCACCGGTAAAAAGCCGCCGATAAGGTAGAGCAGCGTCGACTTGCCGCAACCGGATGGGCCAAGCAAGGCGACAAACTCGCGATTGGCCACCTCAAGCGAGACCTGATCGAGCGCAAGCACCTCGCGTCCGCGCGGCGGACGATAGAGGTGATTCACGCCGTCGATAACGATTTGCGCCGCTGCGGTCATGTCGCCGGAAAGCGTCCCCAATAGGCGCGATCTGTCAAGCTCCGGGCACGCTGGTCCGGCGTTTTCATTTCCCTATAATGCCCCGCACCATCAGAATTCTTGAAAGGAAACCTTGTGCCGAACGCACTTGACGAAGCCCGCCGGGAGCTCGCACTCGCCAATCGGATCGTTGCCAACGAGGGCGTCATTGACGCCTTCGGCCACGTCAGCATGCGTCATCCCGAGAATCAAAATCGTTATCTGTTGTCTCGGTCCCGCGCACCCGAACTGGTGACGCCGGACGATTTCATTGAATACGACCTCGACTCGCAGCCGCTGCGCGATCCGGGCGTCGGACAATATTCGGAGCGGGTAATCCACGGTGAAATCTATAAGGCGCGGCCGGAGGTAAATTCGGTTTGCCACCATCATTGTCCGGCATTCATGCCTTTGCTCGCCACCGGCACCGACTACATGCCGGTTTTCCACCTCGGGGCCGTCGGGGGGATCCGCCCGCCATTCTGGGACCAGCGGGACGAATTTGGCGATACCAACATGCTGGTCGTAAAGCCGGAGGAGGGCGCTTCGCTCGCCCGCGCGCTTGGCAAGCACTGGATGGTGCTGATGATGCGCCATGGCGTGACCGTCGCCGGCACCAGCGTGAAAGACTGCGTGTTTCGCTCGGTGTTTTCGGCGCGCAATGCAGAGTACCAGGTGCGGGCCCTGACGATCGGCACCGAGATCGCCACGTTGTCGCCGGGCGAGGCAAAGCTGGCCGGCCAGATCAGTTCCAAGACGACAGGCCTCATGCGCTCGTGGGAATATTGGTCCATGCGGGTGGCAAATAAGGCAGCGGCTCCTGCGTCTGTTGCCAGCAAAGCCGGACCATCGCGCACAAAAACCAGTCGGACGCGCAGCAAGCCCAAGCCGAAAGGCGCCGCCAAAACGCGACGCCGACGTTGAGTCTCATGATTGGCGGATCGAACTATTGAACGCGCCCCGGCAAAGGCCGTACCGTCGACTTAACAAGCATAATGGGAGGATGTGCATGAACAGGGTCATAAATCTGGCTGGCGCGATCGGTCTGATCGCGCCGCTCACGCTGGGTGCGGGTGCCGCGTCGGCAGAGGACACGCTCAAGGTGGTCATCGGGCAGATCAACAATTGGGAAAACCAGGCGCCGACGCTCGGGCAGGATGCGGGCATCTTCAAGAAGCATGGCCTTGTACTCGAAAACACCGGCACGCAGGGCGCCGGCGAGACGATCCAGGCAGTTATCTCGGGCAGCGCCGATATTGGTGCGGGTGTTGGTGCTGCGGGTGTGATGCGGGCCTTCTCGAAAGG
>DAISKM010000190.1:0-1765 GCA_036820945.1 Pseudolabrys sp. | reverse complement strand
GCGGCTGCTTCGTTAACCTTCGCCTTCGCGGTGCGGTGCGCATTCTGGCGCCGGCCTTTACCGGCACCGGCGATCTCTATTGGTACGTCAAGCCAGATTCGAAGATTCAAAGTCTGAAAGATACCACGCCCGAAAACACGATTGCCTATTCGACCAATGGGTCGAGCTCGCACAACATCGTCGTGGCCTTCACCAGCGAGCTCGGCGCGAAGGCGAAGCCAACGGCCACCGGTGGCCCCGCCGGGACCCTCACTGCCGTGATGTCCGGTCAGGTCGACATCGGCTGGGCGGCGCCGCCGTTCGGGCTGAGCGAGATCAAGGAAGGCAAGATCCGCATCGTCGCCTACGGCAGTGATGTGCCGTCACTTCGCGGACAGACTGTACGCACGTTGATCGTCAACGCGGACTCGCTCAAAAACAAGCGCGATGCGATCATGCGCTTCATGGATGCGTATCGCGAGGCAGTCGACTGGATGTATTCGGATCCCAAGGCGATCGAGATGTATTCCAAGAAATTGAATCAGCCGGTCGCGATGCTCAAGGAATCGATGGACAAATTCCATCCCAAGGAAACGATGCAGACCGACAAGTTTGCCGATCTCGACGGCGCGATTGCCGACGCGGTGAAATTGAAGTTTCTGGACAAGCCGTTGACCCAGGACCAGGTCACCGAGTTGCTGCAGATCCCGCCGCGCAAGAAGTAGTCAGCGACAGGCCGCGTGAAATGCAAAGGGCCGCTGCAACGCAGCGGCCCTCTTACTTTGGCTCGATTCGAATTGTGGCTTATGCCCTCTTCTTCTTCCCGCCAGCCTTTGCTTCCTTGCATGCGCCCGGCTTGGCACCCTTCGCCTGATCCTTCATCGCGTAGCAGGCGTTGATGTAGTTGAAGCTCATGTCGCCCTTCTTCGCGCAAACCGGTGCGTAGGGGGCTCCCCAGCACGTCGGCCACTGCGCCTCCGCTGCCGGTGGCGCCGCCGCCGCTGCTGCTGCTTTCCTCTTCTTGGCTGCTTCACTTGGCACAGCCGAACCAATCACGAATGCAACTGCAGCCACTGCCACGAACGTGGCATAGGCAAGTTTTCTGATCTGCATGTGACTCCTCCCGAGACTTGAACGAAACCATAGTAGGAGGTGACGCGCCGCAATGACAAGAAATTTGCGCCTCGGACAGCCGCCGCAAATCTGAACGTGCGTTCATTTAGCCGGTCGTCAATGCCGGTGTTTGGACAGATTGTCGATGGCGTTGAGTATCGCCGTCCGGCCCGATTTCAGGCTCTGGCGCACCGCTTCGTGCTTGCCTAGCGCGCCCATCTCACGCTGGCGGCGAACCGTCGAAGCCACCATCAGAGGATCGAGCCCCAGCTCCCGCAGGGTGGCAGCGGATTCCTCCATCTCGGCAGCCCGGCGCTCGCCGTGGCTTGCCATGCGCTCGAGGTTGTAATCGGCGAGCTTGGTCCAATCGATGGTGGGATAATTGTTCTTTAGCGATGCCGTGACCTCCTCGAGCACCCCGGCGCGGGCGGCGGCGAGGAAGCATTCGAGGGTCAGCGCTTCCATGCCCTTGATCATGACGCTGCGGATCATCTTGATTGCCGCGGCCGACCCAAGGTCGCGACCGACCACTGAAAACCGCATGTCCAGCTCGCGCAGCAGCGGCGAGATTCCTTCAGCGTGCGGACCTGACAGCAGCAGTGGCGTCTGGTGTCGGCCAGGGTGAATGGCCGCTATCACTGCCACGTCCACGTAGCGAGCGCGCTCACCCAGC
>DAISKM010000189.1:2213-6720 GCA_036820945.1 Pseudolabrys sp. | reverse complement strand
GCCGCGATGATCGGCGATTCCGGATAGGTATAGGGCACCGTCTTGTTTTCCGGCACTTTGTACGAGAACGAATGCTTGAGCCCCGCTTTGAGGGTCGGCTTCATGACGACACCTTCTTTTCGGGTTCGCCCGTCAACTTGTTGCCCGTGCCCTCGGCTTTGGCTTTTTCGTCTCCGGGCAACACGTAGTTTGTGCCTTCCCAGGGCGAGAGGAAGTCGAAGCTGCGAAATTCCTGCGCCAGCGTCACCTTGTCATAAACAACGCGCTTCTGCTCGTCGTCCCATCGCACCTCGACGAAGCCGGTGAGCGGGAAATCTTTACGCAGCGGATGACCCTCAAAACCGTAGTCGGTGAGGATGCGCCGCATGTCCGGATGCCCGGTGAACAGGACGCCGTAAAGATCGTAGGTTTCCCGCTCGAACCAGTCCGCGCCCCGGAAGACATTGATCAACGATGCAACCGGAGTTGTTTCATCAGTCTCCACTTTCAATCGGATACGCTGGTTCAGCCGCGGAGAGAGGAAATGATACACCACGTCGAAGCGCTGCTCGCGCGAGGGCCAATCAACAGCCGTAACATCGAGGATGCTGATGAACTGGCACGCTGGATCATCGCGGAGGAAGGTCGCAACCTTAATGAGATCGGGCAGCCTGGCGGTTACGGTCAATTCAGCGCGCGCGATTTCATAGCCGGTGATCGAATCGCCCAAGGCGCTTTTGATCGTTTGCCCAAGCCTGTCGAGCATGTCGTCCATGGCCGGCTCCGCTCAGCGCTCGATCGTGCCAGTGCGACGAATTTTTTTCTGCAAAAGCATCACGCCATAAAGAAGCGCTTCCGCAGTCGGCGGACAGCCGGGCACATAGATATCGACTGGTACGATGCGATCGCACCCGCGCACGACTGAATAGGAATAGTGATAGTAGCCGCCCCCATTCGCGCAGGACCCCATCGAGATCACGTATCGCGGCTCAGGCATCTGGTCGTAGACCTTGCGCAATGCCGGCGCCATTTTGTTGGTGAGTGTGCCGGCAACGATCATCACATCCGATTGTCGCGGCGAGGCGCGCGGCGCAAAGCCGAATCGCTCCGCATCGTACCGCGGCATCGACATCTGCATCATTTCAACCGCGCAGCAGGCGAGGCCGAATGTCATCCACATCAGGGAGCCGGTGCGTGCCCACGTGATGAGATCATCGGCGGCGGTGACAAGGAAGCCTTTGTCGGAAAGTTCCGCGTTCACGCCGGTAAAAAAAGAGTCGTCCGAGCCGACCGGTTTGCCGGTGCGCGGATCAAGAACGCCCTTGGGAGCGGGTGCAACCAGTGTCATGGGTTTGTCAGTCCCATTCCAGCGCCCCCTTCTTCCACTCATATATGAAGCCGATGGTCAGAACGCCAAGGAACACCATCATCGACCAGAAGCCATAAGCTCCGATCTCGCGGAAGACGACGGCCCAGGGGAACAGGAAGCTCACCTCGAGGTCGAAAATGATGAAGAGGATGGCGACCAGATAGAATCGCACGTCGAATTTCATGCGCGCGTCATCGAAGGCGTTGAAGCCGCATTCGTAGGCGGACAATTTTTCCGGGTCTGGCTGCTTGTAGGCGACGATGAAGGGGGCGATCAGCAACGCGAGGCCGATGCCAAGCGCCACCGCAATGAATATGACCAGAGGCAAGTAGTCCAGAAGCAATGCGCTCATCGCGACCCCTAGCGTGCAGCCCCGCCCTACCTGATTATACGTCCGCCCCGGACTGTTCGGCGGCCCGAAAGGCGCCGGTTATCCC
Source organism: Pseudolabrys sp. (assembly GCA_036820945.1). Classification (GTDB taxonomy): domain Bacteria; phylum Pseudomonadota; class Alphaproteobacteria; order Rhizobiales; family Xanthobacteraceae; genus Pseudolabrys. The sequence continues at coordinate 4,935 of DAISKM010000189.1, read as the reverse complement.
GCACAAATGGGCCCTTGTTTGCTGGAATAGCCTCAAGACGGGAGCGGTCGAGGCTTAGCGCAGCGCACACAAGGTGGCAAGCCGACATTCGGTTGCATCCACGAACGATCGCCGCCGGCGCGGGGTTTACGTGATTGACAGGGGCGCAAACCGCCCACGATAGTCGCCACGGGGCAGACGCAGTCGAAATTTGGGAAAATGCATGGCTCTTGTGCGATATTTCGCTGCCCTGGTCTCCCTTGCGAGTTTGGTCGCAATCGCCGCGCCAGCAACAAATGCGGACGAGTACCCGTCACGCCCCGTGAAGGTCATTGTCCCGTTCGGCGCAGGGGGACCGACGGACGTCTATACGCGCGCCATCGCCGAAGAGTTGCGCAAATCCCTGCATCAACCCTTCATTATGGAAAACCGGCCAGGCGCCGGCACCACCATCGGGACCGACACGGTCGCCAAGTCGCTGCCTGATGGCTACACGCTGCTGATGGTTTCCGGTACGCAGGCTGTTAACGAAACTTTGTACGTCCACAAACCCTATCAGCTCATGCGTGATCTCGTGCCGATCGCACCGCTGATCGATACCGACCTCGTCCTCGTGGTGCATCCATCGGTGCCGGCCAAGAACCTGAGCGAACTCCTCGCACTGGCCCGCGCAAAGCCCGGGACGATCAACTACGGCTCGTCCGGACCCGGATCGAACTATCACATGGCCGGTGAACTGCTGAAGAGTCTTACTGGTGTCGACATTGTACACGTGCCCTACAAAGGCTCGACCGGCGCCCGCAATGACATCCTGAGCGGCCAGGTCCAGATACTGTTCGACTCCGTCCCGACAATGGCGCCCATGATCAAGGCCGGATTGGTGCGCGCGCTGGGCACCAGCGGCAAGACGCGATCGGCGACATTGCCGGACGTGCCGACAATTGCGGAAGCCGGTGTTCCCGGTTTTAACGCGACTTTGTGGGTTGGCTTCATGGCGCCGGCTGCAACGCCGCAACCGATCGTCGACAAACTCCATCGCGAGATCACAATGATTCTGGCGCGACCTGACATCAAAGAGGCCTGGGAAAAAACCGGCGCCACGCCGATCGTGATGACGCAGCCGGAATTCAAGGCCTTCATGGACGCCCAGGTTGCGAAATGGGCGAATGTCATCAAGACCAATCAGATTCCACCGATCAACTGACGTGCACCGCGAGTAAAGACATGAATGAAATGAGCAAACCTGCCCCCGCCATCAAAGGCGAGGATCATTGGACGACCAAGGACGGCGGAGTGAGGTTGTTCCTGTTCGAAAAATGCGCCGGCGACCCGGCCAAGAGCATCGGCACAATTCTCTTTGTGCACGGCTCGTCGATGGCGTCACAGCCGACGTTTGATTTGCAGGTGCCGGGGCGTCCGGATTCATCGGCAATGGATCACTTCGCGCGCCGCGGCTATGACTGCTGGTGCGTCGACATGGAAGGCTATGGCCGCTCGACCAAGGATCGCGACAACAACGCACCAATCTCCCAGGGCGCGGACGACTGTTATGCGGCCGCCCTCTATATCCAGAAGCTGCGCGGAAAGCGCCCGCTCCTTGTTTACGGAATATCGTCGGGCGCGCTGCGCGCCGCGATGTTTGCCGAACGGCATTCGGAAATGGTCGCGAGGCTTGCGCTTGACGCCATGGTCTGGACCGGCGAAGGCTCGCCGACGCTCGAGCAACGACGCAAAAAGCTCGCGGAATTCACCACCAAAAATCGCCGGCCGATCGATAAGGCTTTCATCCATTCGGTATTCGATCGCGACCATCCCGATACGGCAGAACGCCGGGTGATCGATGCATTCGCCGACGCCGTCACCGCGCTCGACGATTCAGTTCCGACAGGAACGTACGTCGACATGTGCTCGAAGTTGCCCGTCGTGAGCCCTGAAAAGATAATGGTGCCAACACTCATCATGCGCGGCCAGCACGATGGCATCGCCTCGCTGGAAGACTTGCTGAAGTTTTTCGAGAAACTGCCGAACCCAGACAAGCAATTCACGATCATGCCGGGCATCTCGCACGCGAGCTTCCAGCAGAAAAATTACATGCTCGTCTACCACATCCTCGCCAGTTTCTTTGCACAGCCTGAGCCGGTCTATAGAAGCTGACGACTCTCAGTCGTCACGACCGACACTCGTCCGGCCGGAGCACAAGCCTCGTGCCGGGCATTCACGTCTTTCGTGTTGGAGGGAAGCCGCGGATGGCGGGGACAAGCCCGGCCACGACACGTTGCTAAGCTCCCAACTTACCCGCGAGTTGAGCCAAATCTTGTCCCGCCGCATCGACGGGCACCGTCGGCTTGGTTTCGCCGGTGCCGGGGCCGTACTCGTCAGGACGAGCGACATGGCCCGTACGCATCCCGCAGGCGGCAGCAGCGGCAAGATCACTGCTGTGCGCCGCCACCATCATGCATTGCGCCGGTTCGACATCAAAGGCTTCGCAGGACGCCAGATAAACGCGCGGCTTCGGTTTGTAATCGCCAGCAACTTCGGCACCGAGGATCGCATCCCAGGGAAATTCGTTGCGGCGGGCGAGATCGACCATCAATGAAATATTGCCGTTCGAAACCGGCGCGAGCAGAAATTTTTTCCTGAGCCGCTTCAGTGCTGCCGGCACCTCAGGCCATGCGTCGAGCCGGTGCCACGCGAGCGCTTGCTGCTGGCTTATCTCAGCCTCAGCCCGAAATTCGCCCAGCCG
>DAISKM010000189.1:0-2203 GCA_036820945.1 Pseudolabrys sp. | reverse complement strand
CGAGCCGGTGCCACGCGAGCGTGAGTTCATGCAAAGCCTGGTCGGAGAGGTCGCGCAGGCCAAGGCGCGGAATGAAGCGCTCGAGATTGCGCCTGTGCAGCACGTCAAGCTTGCAAAACGGGATCCGGCCCGACCTCACCTCCTCCATCCCGGGTTGATATTCGGCCCTCCAGGCATCCGCGAAGGCCGTCCAGTCGACCTTGTGGCCAATGGGTTTTAGGAGCCGCTCTGCCTCCCGGGCGACCCCCGTTCGCCAATCCACCAGGGTACCGAATACGTCGAAAAAGATCGCCCGAATGGGGGTCATTCCCGTGGCGAGGGGCCGATTTTCCGCCCTGCAACAAGGTCACTTTTGCGCGTCGAGATCATGGCTAAGTCATTGAAAAACTGGCGGGAGCGACGGGAGTAACTCATTCATTTGATTCCTGAGGCTTAGATTGGCAACCGACGTATAAAGTCACTACTGAACCGAAAAGACAATTAGGCTCAGTGGCAACGCGCCGCGCATCGTTTGTAAGCCGCGACCAGCGGCAAATTGCGTCAATTCCAAAAACTCGAACCGACAAAACCCTGGCTCAGAAGAACCGGGGCAAAGGACACTTTATGCATACACAACCGCGCAAGACTGATTTTCATTCTCAACAACTTTCCAGTTCCCGTTGCCGTGCTTCCAGCGCGGTTGGCGGTGGCGGTGAGGCGCGTGCTCCAGCGCCGGATGTACCTGCTGGGGCCGCTGCCCTCGATCTACTGCTGGAGCGGTCCCGAACACTGGCCGCAAGGGTCAGGGCTGGCGAAATCGAATTTCTCGATGCCGTCGATATGGCCTACAGCGCCGCAGAATTTGCTGGACTGGTCGAACGTCACGGCGACGATCTTGTGCAGGCCACGCTTGCCCTTGCCTTCATGGATATTCCCCGGAGGGCCGCATGAGCAGGCCCATGGTCGAGGAATTACGCCCTGAGAGGCTCAAGCGACCGCCGCTCACTGTGGTCGAAAGCCCGCCTGACGTTCTATCGCCAGAATTCAGTGAGGACCGGGTAGCCCTCTCATTCGTCGATAGGCACGAGCACAGGTTTTGCTATGTCGCGGCTCTCGGAAAGTGGTTTGTCTGGGACGATTGCCGCTGGCGGATGGACGACAAGCAAGTGGCCAAGGACAAGGTCAGGACCGTCTGCCGCGAGAATTCCGCAGCATGTAACCACCCCAAACAGGCCAAGCTGCTGGCCAGCGCCAAAACTGTTTCCGCTGTGGAAAGGCTGGCCTCGACCGATCAGCGCATTGCGGCGGTCATCGGCCAATTCGATAGCGACCCCTGGCTACTCAATACCCCCGCAGGAACGATCGACCTGCGGACGGGCGAGCAACACGGTCATTCCCCGCAGAACTACATCACCAAGGTAACCGGCACGGCCCCAGATCCCGCCATGCGCACGCCGGTCTGGAATAAGTTTCTGGACCGGGTAACAGGCGGCAACACCGAGCTAATCCTGTTTCTGAGGAAGATGGCCGGATATTCGCTCACAGGCTCCACAGAGGAACACGCGCTGTTTTTCCTCTATGGCCTAGGTGCCAACGGCAAAAGCACCTTCCTGAATGCGATTACGGCGGCTGCTGGCGACTACCACTGCACAACGCCAATCGAGACGTTCACGGCCTCCAATCACGACCGGCACCCTACTGAGCTGGCCGCCCTGAGGGGCGCACGGCTCGTCACGGCTACGGAAACCGAGGAAGGCAGGCGTTGGGCAGAAAGCCGGATCAAGGCATTAACAGGCGGTGATAAAATTGCAGCCCGGTTTATGCGGCAGGACTTTTTTGAATTTCAGCCCACGTTCAAGCTGGTCATTGCCGGAAATCACAAACCGGGGCTGAGATCGGTCGATGAAGCCATACGGCGCCGATTTAACCTAATCCCGTTTACGGTGACGATTCCGCCCGAGGAGCGGGACGAGGAATTGCCCGAAAAATTGAAATCCGAATTACCGGGCATCCTCGCCTGGATGATCGAGGGCTTCCTGGACTGGCAGGAAAACGGCCTCCAGCCGCCTGAGGTCGTTACTGCCGCGACCAGGGAATATCTGGAAGCAGAGGACGCCATAGCGGCATGGGTTGAGGACTGTGCAGCCCGCGACCCAAATTCATTTTCCAAGAGCACGGAATTATTCGCCTCCTGGTCGCAGTGGGCGGAAAGATCCGGCGAGCA
>DAISKM010000188.1:0-6744 GCA_036820945.1 Pseudolabrys sp. | reverse complement strand
GGAAGGGACCGTGGCTATCACTGGGTCTCCGCCCGCGCCCAGCCGGTTTTCGGCGACGATGGTAACCCGACCGCAATGACCGGGGCATTTGCCGACGCGACGTCGCGCAAGATGGCGGAAGCCGAAGCCGACATGCAGCGGCATGAGATCGCTCATTTGATGCGTGTTTCGATGCTGGGAGAATTATCGGGTGGTCTCGCGCACGAATTGACCCAGCCACTGACGGCAATTTTGTCAAACGCTCAGGCTGGAAAAATACTGCTGGCGGGCGACGAAAAGAATTTGGTGGAAATCGGCAACATCTTTGATGACATCATCACTGAAGACAACCGCGCCGGGGAAGTCATTCATCGGCTTCGCGGTCTGATGAAAAAGGGAGAGATCAAATACGAAGTTGTCGACCTGAACGAGCTGATCGCATCAACTCTTCGGCTACTTCACAGTGAACTGATAGGTCGTCGGATCGCGATCAAGGACGAAAAGGCCGCCGATTTGCCGCCGGCGCACGGCGATCCCATACAGTTGCAGCAAGTCCTGCTCAATCTTTTCGTGAACGCGATGGATGCCATGGATGGTGTCGCACCGTCCCGGCGCATCATTACAGTCAGCACCAGGGTGACAGAGGAGGGCGGGATCGACGTTCGTATTTCAGACTGCGGTATGGGGTTGCCGAAGTCGCACGAACAGAGTGTTTTTCAGCCGTTTTTCACGACAAAGAAGCGTGGACTCGGCCTGGGCCTTCCCATTTGTGCTTCGATAATGAAGCTCCATGGCGGAACACTCTCGCTTCAAAACAATGTGAGTGAAGGCGCCACGGCTATATTTCGGCTGCCCCCACCGGGACCGTGAGCTAAGATTTTGGCGGTGAGGGTGGCGTCATGCGTGAAGCGGGCTTTACCACGTTTCTTGTGGACGATGATCCCGCGGTCCTTCGATCGATCACGCGCCTTTTGAATGCAGCCGGCTACAAGACGAAATCATTTTCGTCTCCGCAGGAATTTCTGTCGTCGCATGATCCCGCCGTCCCCGGCTGCGCAATAATCGATCTTGTCATGTCCGAACTTGATGGCCTGCATCTGCAGCAGGCTTTGATCGAGACCGGTTCGGATCGTCCCATAATCTTTTTGACAGGCCGAGGCGATATTTCGACCAGCGTAAAAGCCATGAAGGCGGGCGCGGTCGATTTCCTCACCAAACCGGTCCAGCGCGAAGCGCTTTTCTCCGCGGTGAAGCGCGCGGCGAATGTGGATGCTGCGTTGCGTCAGAGACGCAATGAATCGAAATCGATCGGGGACCGCATTTCCACCCTGACGCATCGCGAACGGGAAGTACTCGAGTACGTCATCGCCGGCCGGCTCAATAAGCAGATCGCCGCTAGCCTCGGTACTGTGGAAAAGACGGTCAAAGTCCACCGCGGGCGCATGATGGCAAAGCTTGGCGTTCGAACGGTTGCCGACCTGGTCCGGCTGGCTGAAAAAGTCGGAATTGCGCCTGCCCACTCCATGGTGGGATAGCCGACACACTACGTTGGGAAACCGACGATGTAGGCCCTTAGGGCAACTCGACGGGCTCATCCGTTTGCCGGACACTTTCGGCAATATGCCAAGAACCCCCATACGGGTTGCAATCGTCGACGACGAGCCAGCGGTGCGCACCGCCTTGGCTCGCCTGCTTGAGGCGTCATCGTTTGAGACAGCGACCTATGGTTCGGCACGGGAATTCATCGACTCCATGCGCCGCGGTTTGCCCGAGTGTCTCATCGTCGATGTGCATATGCCGGAGTTCAGCGGGCTCGATCTGCAGCGGTACCTCAACCGCATCGACCAGAAGATTCCGACAATCGTGATTACGGCATTCGACGACGCGGGCATTCGCGAGCGAAGCGCGGCGTCGGGAGCGAAGGCCTTCCTCACCAAGCCGCTGCATGGCCCAACGCTGATCGATGCCATCATGAACGCGATGGATTCCCGGGAAGACGGCGCCGACATTTTGAAGAAGAACGGGACCGATCGATAAGGCGGGGCACAAGCCGCGCCAATTCTTGTTGGACCACGGTCCAATTTTCACGGCACACCGGCTGATCCTAGAAAATTATCCTGCCGACTGAGCGGAACTCTTCGAGACTTGCGGAGTTTCGTTGCTCGCGGAACCCGGCATACAGCAGTTTTTCGTAAAGACGCGTGCGGATGCTTTCGATCGCACTGCAACATATGGAGGTAATAATGAAACGTATTTTCGTTGCTCTCCTGATTACCTCTTTTTCGATCGGCGCCGCGATGGCGCAGTCGTGCGCCAGCAAGGCCGTCAGCAAGGAAGGCAAGCCGCTTGCAGGCGCGGCCAAGACGAGCTTCATCAAAAAGTGCAAGGAGGATGCGTGCGAGTCGAAAGCCGTCAGCAAGGACGGCAAGCCGCTCTCGGGAGCGGCAAAAACCAGCTTCATGAAAAAGTGCGAACGAGCGGCGTAGTCGCTGCCCGTCAAGCCAGGAGTTAAAACATGCGAACCATTGTTGCGATCAGCTGCGCCGTTATCGGCGCGTCAATTCTGTCTTTTCCGGCTCTTGCGCAGCAAAAGACAGTCAAGGCCTGCGAGACAGAATGGCGGGCCAACAAGGATGCGAACCAGGCCCAGGGAATAACCCTGAAAGCCTACGTCACTCAGTGCCGCGCGGGGGCAAGCGCCACGCAGCCCTCACAGCCGGCGACGACAACGGCAGCAGCGCCGGCGACGACGGGGCAAAAAACGGTCCAGGCATGCCGCAATGAATGGCGTGCCAACAAGGCAGACAATCAGGCCAAGGGAATTACGGAGAAGGCCTATGTGACGCAGTGCCGTGCGGGCGGAACGGTCGCACAGCCAGCGCCGACTCCCATGGCTCCGCCGCCTGCCCAGACAAGAACAACGACGCCGACGACGCCTCCATCCGGTCCCGCGGCGACGACCGGGTCCAGACCGGCGACAACGACGCCGACTGGTGCGAACCAATATCAGACCGAGGCACAGGCCAAATTCCGCTGCGGCGCAGGCACTGTTGTTTGGGCTAACACGGATTCAAAGATCTATCACTTCTCGGGCAACAAGACGTACGGCAAGACCAAAACCGGCGCATATATGTGCGAGCAAGATGCCACGAGCCAGGGAATGCGGGCGGCCAAGAACGAGAAACATCCCTGAACGGTCTTTGCATCGAGTTGCAATGAATGGCCGGGTTTAACCCGGCCATTCGCTTTTAGGACGTGAGCGGGCTGGAGCCGGGTCTCTTTCGGGCCAAACAATCAGGGGTAAACCCTTTTTCTGGGCCGGCATCGTCCCCACATGCCTGCCAGGATCTGGAGGATATCGCTGAAATGTCTGAGCCGCTCATCGTCGTCATTCCCCACCGCCTCGGCAAGGATGAGGCCTTGCGGCGCATCAAGGACGGGCTTGGTCGCGCCAAGACCGAGTTCGCCTGGTTATTGTCGCTTGAGGAAGAGGTTTGGACTGGCGACCGGTTGACCTTCCGAGCCGCCGCACTCGGGCAACGCGCGTCCGGCACGATCGATGTATATGAGGCGGGCGTACGCCTTGAGGTTACGCTGCCATGGCTGCTTGCGCGTTTCGCCCACGCCGCGCAGCGCGTGATCGGCCAGCGCGGTCACCTGATGCTGGAGAAAAAGTAGAGCGCTTTCCGTTTCGGTTCTGATGCCGATCAGCCCGAATTTGCTGTTAGTATGAGGCAAAAGATCGGGGGCGCTCATGACGGTAGATCGGATTTTCCTTGCATACATGGTGTTGATTGGCGCCTTGACCGGTCTAGCTCTTGTTCTGGCGCCGCAGCTCCAGAATTCTGTCATCAAGCCGTATTTCTGGATTCTGATCGCCGTCGGCTTGTTCGATGGCGGAAATTATCTGCTTGGCCGCACAGCCGCCGGACAGATGGTGACGATGAGCGCGCGTCTGGCCGGCTTCGTGATCGGGGTTGTGATGATGGTGGCGATCCCGACCATCACCGGGACGCCGGTCAAATTCTTTTAGAAGCACCGAGTCTGGGAATTCTAGTTTCCCAGCTCGAGCACCCAATAGCGCTTGCCGTTGGCGCCGACCGCCGAGGCGATGCCATAACTGGTGACATCCCGCCGCAACATGTTGGCGCGATGCCGTCCCGATCTGGCCCACATGCGGGTGACACAATCTTCGGTCGCGCAACCGTACGCGACATTCTCGGCCGCCGCGCCGGAGGTCAGCGATACGCGCTGGCGGAAACCCGCATGGTCGAGCCGTTGCCGCGCGGCAAGGCTTTGCGCGTGACTGTAGGCAGCGCCGGTCAGCGCTCCGCTGACTGACAGCGCGGGCTTGCCATGCTGGGCACGGAATGAATTGAGATCGAGCGAGAGGGCGGGCGTTGTGGAAAGAGCGCAGGCAACAGCCAACGTTGCAAGAGTCGATGGCCTCGCTCGCATCATCAATAAAATGTGTAACTGCGTCGGCTCGTCGGCGGCTTCCACCAGCACGCATAGGAAATGTAATCGCCGTACATCCGATGAATGCTCGTGATGACCGCGTATTTATTGAATCGGCCGCAATTGCCCTGGGCGACGTCGAGCGCGGCGTGCTCCGCTTCCGGCGACCACGGGATAATGCCGCCGACGTCATTGCCCTTGTGACCATAAACGCCGACGCATGAGGCGAGCGTCAAGCCGAGCACGGCCACCAGCACCGGTTGCCTTTTCATAGTTTCCCTCCAGCCCCTGTCCATCAGCCCGCCAATTACGCTTTATGCTAAAAGTTTGCGGCGGAATACGCTAGCCCTGTCAAATTCGGGTGGGAATTGGGGGAAAAGTTCTGCCATGAAAGGCATTGGGCGCGTCGGGCGGATTTTGGCTGACAACAAGGTCCTGGTACTTGGGTGCATAGCCTGTTTTGCTTTGCCGGCGCTTGCGGAATCCGATCCGAACGCGTGCCGGGGCATCGACTTCGACATGAAACGACCCCTCGTCGCCTCGCGAATATCGGTGCGCTCGCATATGAATTTCGTGAAGGGTTCGGATGATGACGCCGCCTGTCCCGCGGACAAAGATGCGTGCCGCAAAAAAGCGTACCTCGTTCCCGGGGACGTAGTTTTGACGGGCCGGGCGCAAGGCGCCTTCACCTGTGCCTCGTATCAATCCTTGCATACGCGAAAACAGAACTGGACGGTCGGTTGGCTGCCGACCGCATCCCTGACTCCACTGCAACCAATGGGCTCGCCGAAGGCCGCTGACTGGATCGGCACATGGTCTCATCCGGGTGGCACGATCTCAATCAAGCGCGGCGATGGAGGGAAGCTCAGCATCGAGGGCGAGCACACTTACCCCGCGGCACAAAATGTTCACACCGGAGTGCTCGGCGCAACCGTGGTTCCTGCGCAAGGAATGATCGCTTTTGCCGAGGACGGCAGCGTTCCTTTCGAGCAGGCTGAAGAGGGACAATGCCTGGTGCGCATGCAGCGCGTTGGCGCGTTGCTGCTGGTGGAAGACAACATGCAGTGCGGCGGTTCCATGGTCACCTTCACGGGTCTTTATCGCCGCGACTGAACGGACAGGACTATCCTGAGAATTCTTGCAAGTAATTTGTGATTCCACGACAGGGCTTTGGTTGCATCTGCCAAGCGGGGAACTGGCGCCCTTCAAAAGCCTCCAATTCTTAATTTTTTCACATGCATTCCCGAATTCGGTCTCGATTCAAATGCATCTAGCGCGCGGACGGTGAGGGGAACTCACATCTTTACACTCAATATTTGCGACGATGCGTGCCTGCGCGTGCGTCCGCATTTCGAGAGGACGACATGCGCCACTTGCCTCTGTTGGTTTGTCTTTGCTCGCTCACGATTTTCGGCAGCGACGCGGTGCGCGGCGATGAGACAAGAGACCACGTTCCAGCGGCGACCGCGCCTGCCGAGAGCTCCACGAATGGCACGGAACAATCCGATCCGCCGCCGGCGGCTGCGAAGCCGGTCGTGCAACGCTCCAGGCGTGAAGTCTGCGACACACTCGTGCAGTCGGCGCAGTCGAACGCGTTGCCGATTCCCTTCTTCATCCGTCTGTTGTTCCAGGAAAGCGGTTTCAGGCCCGACGTGGTGAGCCACGCCGGCGCGCAGGGAATCGCGCAATTCATGCCGGAGACGGCCGCATCCGTTGGCCTCGACAATCCTTTCGATCCTCTGCAGGCCATCGCTGCCTCGGCACGGTTGTTGCGCAATCTTGTGACAAAGTTCGGGAACCTCGGTTTGGCCGCCGCCGCGTACAATGCCGGCCCGCGCCGCATCCACGATTGGCTGGCCAGGAAGAGCAAATTGCCGCAGGAGACGCAGCATTACGTGAAGACCATTACCGGGCGTCCGGCAGAAACATGGAAGGGCAGGAAGCCACCGAATACCGAACAGACCCTGGCGACGCACGTTCCATGCCGTGACGACGCAGGTGTTGATGCCGCAAACACGCCGCCAAGCGCGCCGCAGATTGGGGCTCGGTCACGCCTTCTGGCGCGCTCCAGCGTGAAGAATGCCTTTAGGACTACAGTGGCTCGAGCATCAGCCAAGTGGGCCAGGATGTTGTTGGCCCGCGCCGCAAAGCGCGACAAAGGTGGAAAAGGTGCTGTCCAACTGGCGGCGGCCAGCAAAAAGAGCCGGCACAAAGCGCAGTCATCATAAAGGTTGCCGGCCGCCTTCGGGCCTGGGTTCCCTTAGGTTAGGACCCACCAGTGCCCTTTTTGATGCAATTTCTGGTACA
>DAISKM010000187.1:0-6754 GCA_036820945.1 Pseudolabrys sp. | reverse complement strand
GATGAAATTGATGGCGCCGAGGATCGACGAGGCGCCGGCCAGATGCAGCGACAGAATGCCGAAATCGACCGCCGGTCCCGGATGTCCGCTGGTCGATAGCGGCGCGTACAACGTCCAGCCTGCGCCGACCCCGTTGGATCCCGGCTCGCCTTCGACGAACGCCGAGGTGAGCAGAAGCGCGAAGGACGCCGGCAGCAGCCAGAATGAAATGTTGTTCATCCGCGGGAAGGCCATGTCCGGCGCGCCGATCATCAACGGCACAAACCAGTTGCCGAAGCCGCCGATCATTGCCGGCATCACCATGAAGAAGATCATGATCAGGCCGTGCGCGGTGACGAACACGTTGTATTCGTGCGGGGTGGGGAAGATCGTGACACCGGGGTTCTGCAGTTCCATGCGAATGGCGATGGACATCGCTGCGCCGATGACGCCGGCCACCAGCGCGAAGACAAGGTACATCGTGCCGATGTCCTTGTGGTTGGTCGAATACACGAAACGGCGCCATCCCGTGGGATGGTGCTCGTGCGCATCGTGAGCGTCATGTGCGTGCGCATCGCGTGTGCTGTGGGGAGCCGCCGTGTTGCTAGCCATCGTTATTGTCCTTCAACCTCGTCCTTGTCGCCCGCGTGTCTCAGTTCGCAGCGCCGGCCGCAGCCACCGCGGCTGGACGACTGCCGTCTGTTGCAAATTTCTTTTTCGCCTGTTCGAGCCATGCCCCGTAGTCTTTTTCGTTGACCACCCGGACCATGATCGGCATGAACGCGTGATCCTTGCCGCACAACTCGGAGCATTGTCCGTAATAGACGCCCTCGCGCTCCGCCTTGAACCAGGTCTCGTTGATACGGCCCGGGATTGCGTCGATCTTGATGCCAAACGCAGGTACTGCAAATGCGTGGATGACGTCGGCGCCAATCGTGAGGACGTGCACGATCTTGTTCACAGGCACCACCACCTCGTTGTCGACGGCGAGTAGCCGCGGCTGGCCCGGCTTAAGATCCTTGTCCTGAACCATCAGAGAGTCGAATTCGATTTTGCTGTCCGGATAGCTGTAGCTCCAGAACCACTGTTTGCCCGTGGCTTTGATCGTCAGGTCCGCCTTCGGCATGTTGAGCTGAAAGAAAAGCAGCCTGAACGACGGGACCGCAATTGTCACAAGAATAAGAACTGGAACGACCGTCCAGAGCACCTCGATGGTGGTGTTGTGCGTTGTTCGTGAGGGCACCGGATTGGCTCGGGCGTTAAATTTCACCACGACGATGACCAGGAGCGCCAATACGAACAGCGCAATCGCGGTAATTACCCAAAGCAGGAAGTCGTGGAACCAGATAATGTCATCCATTACCGGGGTGGCACCCTTTTGCAGGCCCATCTGCCATGGCTCCGGCTGTCCCGATGCGGCGAGCGCCACTCCCCCGATCACAACGGGCAAGGTCGTGGTGACGAATGTGATCAACCGCTTGAGCACCAGCATTGTTCAATGCGCTCCTTCGAGAAAAACGGCCTTGTTCAGGCCCCCTTTGCCGCCCACCACTGACATGATGTTCGGCACGATCCCGCTGAGCACGGCATTTGCCACGGGCGTGGCAGCCTGGGCGGCGCGGCGGGATGGGGAGAAATCCCGGCCTCTCAAACCACAAATCCAGCTTTGCCGCAATGAGCCTAATAGGCGCCGGGATGCGACAAACGGTGTATTCAAAAAAGCTCAACCAGGCCACTTTGCGGCATCTTGCCGGACCGGTCATGCCTTGCTTCAAGAAGCCTTTCCGGGCATGACGCCACGCGGGCGAAGTAAAATGGAGGTGGCGATTCGCCTGACCCACGTTCGTATATGGGCCAGCGCGACCGGATGCCAAGGGATTGGATGATGGGAATAATGGAGCATGGCGGGCAGATACTCATCTGCGCGACGCGGCTCGCAGCCGTCGCGCTGATTGCGGGGCTGATGCTCGCACGCGCCGAGCCTGTCCTGGCTCAGGGCGCCGTCAAATCCGTGCACAGGGATTGGCAGATTCGCTGCGACACCCCGCCCGGAGCCAAGGCCGAGCAGTGCGCCCTCATTCAGAGTGTGACGGCGGAAGATCGCGCCAATGTCGGCTTAACAGTGATTGTTCTTAAGACTGCCGACCAGAAAAGCCGGCTGATGCGCGTTGTCGCGCCTCTGGGCGTCCTGCTGCCCTCCGGGCTCGGCCTCAAGATCGATCAGGCCGATATCGGCCGCGCCGGTTTCGTGCGCTGCCTCCCGAATGGTTGCATCGCTGAAGTCGTGATGGACGACGAACTCATCAAGAAACTGCGCACTGGCAAGACTGCGACCTTCATTATTTTCCAGACCCCGGAAGAAGGCATTGGCTTTCCAATGAGCCTTGCCGGCTTCGGGGAAGGCTACGACAAGCTGCCGTAGGCCCTCAGGCCACCACGTATTGCGCAATGCCATTGCCGAACGACCAGTTTTCCCTCGCTGTCTCCACCAGGTTTATGAACACATCCTCTTTGCGGATGCCGAGCTGGGCGTGAAGTTGCTCGGCAATTTCCCTATAAAATGCTTGCTTGGCCTGAACAGTCCTCCCCACGCTCATCGTGACCTGAATCAAAACGAGGCCTGACGAGTGCTCGATGCCAAGATAGGAGGGCGCGAAATTCAATTCCTCAGGCGGGTGCTCCGTGATGATTTGAAACTTGTCATCTTTCGGCACATCGATGATGTCGATCATCGCCTTGTAGACGATGTCGCCAAGCGTCTTGCGGAATTGAGCGGACGTTCCCTTGGCGAGGTCGATTCGAACGAGCGGCATTGGGGATCTCTTTCTTTAACCGGTGGCAGGCTCAGGATGTTGGTGTCCGATCGGGCTTTCGCCAATTCATATTTGTCATCAATTTAATACCTTGGAAGCATACGGAGCCGGCTGCGACTCGCCAAAACGGTGTCGAGGCCCTATCTCAAGCCGTGGAGGAAACCATGGACAAAAGCATCTCCTCGCTCATCGACCGCACCGGCCTCGATCGCGGAAAAGTCCGCCAACTGACCGGACACGGGCTTGAAGGCGCCGATGATGGCGAGCTGTTCCTGGAATACCGGCAGGCAGAGGCGCTGACTTTCGATAACGGCCGGCTCAAGCAGGCAACCTACGATACCATGCAGGGCTTTGGGCTGCGGGCGGTTAAAGGCGAGGCGGTCGGCTATGCCCATGCCTCGGATCTTTCCGAAGCCGCCCTGGGTCGCGCCGCCGAAGCGGTGCGCGCCGTTAACGGCGGGCACAGCGGCACCTATGCCGAACCTCCAGGACGGACGAACCGCAAACTTTACGGCGACGAGAATCCACTCGGCTCGCCGGCGTTCGAATCCAAAGTAAAATTGCTGGAGGCGATAGACGCCTACGCGCGTGAGAAAGATCCACGCGTGCGCCAAGTCACTGCCAGCATGGCGGCGAGCTGGCAGGTCGTGGAAATCCTCCGCGCCGATGGGGAAACCTATCGCGACATACGCCCGATGGTGCGATTGAATGTGTCGGTGGTCGCGGGCGAAGGCGAACGACAAGAGTCCGGCACCTATGGCTTCGGCGGACGCGAAGGCTTTCACCGACTTATCGAGCCACAGGCGTGGCGCGGCGCAGTCGATGAAGCGATCCGCCAGGCGCTGGTCAATCTTCAGGCCGTCCCAGCGCCGGCGGGGGAAATGGATGTTGTGCTTGGCTCGGGCTGGCCAGGCGTGATGCTGCACGAAGCAGTCGGACACGGTCTCGAAGGCGACTTCAATCGCAAGAAGACTTCCGCCTTTGCAGGCCTTATGGGCCAGCGGGTTGCAGCCAAGGGAGTAACCGTGGTTGACGACGGCACGATTCAGGCGCGCCGCGGCTCACTCTCGATCGATGACGAAGGCACGCCAACCAATCGTACAATATTGATCGAAGATGGGGTCTTGGTGGGCTACATGCAGGATCGACAGAACGCACGTTTGATGCGAATGACGCCAACCGGAAATGGCCGTCGAGAATCGCATGCGCATGTGCCCATGCCGCGGATGACCAACACATACATGCTCGCCGGCACGCACGACCGGCAAGAAATCATCGCTTCGGTAAAAAATGGTCTTTATGCCGTCAGCTTTGGCGGCGGGCAGGTCGACATCACCTCGGGCAAATACGTATTTCAATGCACCGAGGCCTACAAGATCGAGAACGGCAGAGTCGGGGCCGCCGTCAAGGGCGCCATGCTGATCGGTAACGGTCCGACCGATCTGCACCGCATCAGCATGATCGGTAATGATTTCGCGCTCGACCCCGGCATCGGGACGTGTGGCAAGAACGGCCAGGGCGTGCCTGTCGGCGTCGGCCAGCCCCACCTGCGCATGGACAAGATCACGGTGGGCGGCACCGCATAATTCAATGCAGCATCGGGCTGGTGCTAGCGCACGACGCCGGAAATGCAGCACGGCTTGTGGCGCGGGCGCGTGATCTTTTCCTTAAGATAGCAGCGGGAGGCCGCGCCGATGTAGCCCGGTCTCACGTAGGTCCACGCACGGCATTTATTGTCGGCCTCGCATGCGGCCTTACAGGTCGCACCGGTCGCATCGTTGGCGACCTCGATATTGCGATAATCGCCGCCAAAGCGATCAATGGAATATTCAACGGGGCCTTTGCGCGGTTCGATAACGCCCGCCCCACGCACCCCGGAAACGCAGCATTTGTCCTCAATGCGAGGCGGCACCTGGCTCTTCAGCCAGCAAGTAGCAGCAGCGCTGGCTGTGCGCGGGTATGAAAAGGTCCACGCTTGGCAACGGGCATCGCGCTCGCACCGAGCCGCGCATATTGCCGGATCACCGTTGCGGATCTGGAAGTTCTGGTAATCGCCACCCCGGCGATCGAACCCGCTCTGAGCCTGTGCCTGGCCAACGCAGGTCGACGCCGCCAGTACAAGCGCGGCCCACAGCCTGATCGGAATTCGCATGCGCGCCAGCTCGAATTCTAGAACCGGTAGCTTCGCCCCGACTGTAGGTTATCGGCGATTGTGAACGCGGATACAATGATGGCTCCGCAAATGGTGTGATCAGTGTTGATGGCTCTTGTGGAAGATGTCTCCCAAAAGTAAGCGCCCGCCGGAGGGGCCAGCGGGCGCGGGATCCGGCCGCGAGAGGGGAGGTTCGCGGGTGTCGGATCGAGCGGCCGATGAGAGGGGATCGGCCGTTTGCTTGCTCGTTACGGCACCTGACGCCCGGACGATTCGGGCCGAAGCCGGCGACTACTACGATCGAATTCGGCGCGTCTCACCGAGTGGTTGAGACGACGCTCGAGCGCGCGTTCGCGCAGCAGCGCTGTCGGGTCGTCCCAGAACGGCTCCGAGAATGCGTCGCGTACGTCAGCGCGCGTAATGCCGATATCGGCGAGCATGCGTCGATCAAGGCCCGCCAGAACGCTGGCCTCGCGGCGGTGCCGGCGCGCCCGCGCCAATTCTTTGAGCCAGTAGGTCAGGAACGCCAGGAGGGAAGCAAACCCCCGTATCAGGGTGCTGCCGCCGAGGGGCAAAATGGGGTAATTGGCGCTCATTTCAGTCTCCATTCAGCTAGTCAGTACGGCCCCAAATTCGCGCTGGGCGCCGCCCAGAACCACCCGAAACCCCCACCCGATTCCTTCTGGAATTAGCGTAATATTGCACTGCGGGGATTGATTAGTGAAACGAATGTTTTTAATCTAACCAATCAGCAATAGTGATATACCTTCAGCCACCGCTAGGCGGCTTTACCGGGATGCCCGCACATGACCGCAATGCTCGACATCGACCAGTTGCGAACATTCATCGCCATCTCCGAGACCGGCAGCTTCACGAAGGCCGCCGAAGTTGTGAACAAAACCCAGTCCGCAGTCTCGATGCAGATGAAGCGCCTTGAGGAAAGGCTGGAACGTCCGATCTTTGCGCGCGACGGCCGCGCCTCGAAACTGACGGAAGATGGACAGCGGCTCCTCGACTACGCGCGCCGGATCGTGAAGCTCAACGTCGAAACCCTGGCCGCATTTTCGGACGGTGAACTGTCGGGCCGCGTCCGGCTGGGAGTTCCTGACGACTATGCTGACCGGTATCTGCCGGAAATCATGGCCCGGTTTTCGCACAGCTATCCGGCGGTCGAACTGACCGTAATATGCGAGCCTACCGTCGATCTTCTCGAGCGGATCGACGCCAATGAGATCGATCTGGCGATCGTCACCAACTGCGAATCCAAGCGCGCCTCAGAAACGTTTCGCCGCGAGCGATTGCTTTGGGTGACGTCCAATCGGCATTCCACACATCTCGAGGAGCGTATGCCGCTGGCGCTAGGCCGGCCGAGCTGTACCTGGCGCCGCATTGCGACGGAGCGGCTTGAGACAATCGGCCGACCGTTCCGTGTGCTTTATTCGAGTTCGAATGCCGGCGCAGTCGCTGCCGCAGTCCTCGCGGGACTTGCGGTGTCCGTACTGCCCGAGTCGGGTCTCCGCCCGGGCATGCGCGTGCTTTCTGCAGCCGACGGTTTCCCGGATCTGCCCACTTGCCGGGTCGGACTGGTGCGCAATGCGCACGAAAGTTCGGCGCTGGCCGATGCGCTCGCCGAACATATCGTCTCCTCGCTCGATAACCTGTCGGACGCAGCCCAGGCGGCGGAATGATTTGTGTCGACTGGTCTTTGTCATGGCCGGCCTTGTGCCGGCCATCTCGTTTAAGGACGCACTGCCTTACGAAGCGAGATCACCGGGACAAGCCGGTGATGACCAATCTAATACGCATATTC